>CALGWX010000019.1 GCA_937936215.1 uncultured Burkholderiaceae bacterium
GAGAAGCTGGTCACCGGGCCGCTCGAGGACTCGCTGAAGAACCTCGCCGACCTGCGCTTCGTCACCTCGACCTCGCGCGAGAGCGTCTCCAGCATCCTGGTGCGCTTCCGCGAGCTGGACACGGCCACCTTCGACAAGCGCGTCACCGATCTGCGGCGCGAGATCCAGGCCAAGGCCAACCGCGACCTGCCGCGCGACGCCGAGCCACCGGACGTGGTCGAGATCACCACCAGCAACGGCTTTCCCACCGCGCAGCTGCTGCTGCTCGGCCAGGCCGACGACGAGACGCTGCGCTACGCCGCCACCCAGATCAAGGACGACCTCGAGCGCATCGCCGGTGTCGACCAGGTGATCGCCTCCGGATTGCGCAAGCCGGAGCTGCGGGTGGAGTTCGACGCCGCCCGCCTGGCCTCGCGCAGCCTGACCGCCGCCGACGTGGCCGACGCGGTGGCAGGCTGGTTCCGCGACACCTCGGCGGGCACCGTCCGCACGGCGGGCGCGGAGTGGATCGTGCGCGTGGTCGGCGCCGAGGCCGACCCCGATTTCCTCGCCCGCATCCCGGTGCCGCGCCGCGGCGAGGCGGCGCCGGGGGTCACGCTCGACGCGGTGGCCAAGGTCAGCCGCACCGGCGCCAAGCCGACGCAACTGTCCTCCTCCGACGGCCGGCCGGCGATCTCGCTGGCGGTCAACAAGAAGAGCTACACGAACACGATCGCGCTGGTCGAGCGGCTGCGCCAGTACATCGAGAAGCGCAACGCGACGCTCGCCGCGCAGGGGCTGACGCTGGTGCTGACCGACGACCAGACGGTGCCGACCACCGAGGCGATCCGCATCATGCAGAACAACGCCCTGCTCGGCCTGCTGCTGGTGATCCTCGTCTGCTGGGCCTTTCTCGGCACGCGCATCGCGCTGCTGGTCGGCATCGGCATCCCGTTCTCGCTGGCCGGCACCTTCGCGCTGCTGTACGCCTTCGGCTACACGCTGAACATCTCCGTGCTGCTCGGCGTGGTGATCGCGCTCGGCATGATCGTCGACGACGCGGTGGTGGTGGTCGAGGCCATCTACTACCGCGTGCAGCGCGGCGCGCAGGTGCTCGCCGCCTCGCTCGACGCCCTGCGCGAGGTGGCCGCGCCGGTGACCTCGTCGATCTTCACCACGCTGGCCGCCTTCCTGCCGTTGATGCTGCTGCCGGGCATCGTCGGCAAGTTCATGTTCGTGATCCCGTTCGTGGTCACGCTGGCCCTGCTGATCTCGCTGGTCGAGGCGTTCTGGATGCTGCCGACGCACGTGACCGCGCTGCGCTTCCGGCCGGCCACCTCGCGCATGCAACGGCTGCGCGACCGCTTCAACGCCAAGATCCGGGTGGCGTACTCGCGGGCGCTGATCCGGGTGATGCGGCACCGTATCTGGTTCGGCATCGGCTGCGTGCTCGTGCTCGGCGCGGCGGCCGGTGCGTTCGCCGGCGGGCTGGTGCGGATCCAGTTCTTCGCCTTCGACCCGATCCGGATCTTCTACGTCAACGTCGACCTGCCGCAGGGCACACCGGTGGAGGAGACGCTGCGCGAGGTCGAGGCGGTGGAGCGCGCGGTGCGGCCGCTGCTGCGCGACGGCGAGGCGCGGGCGGTGGTCGCTAACGCCGGGGTGAAGTTCACCGAGACCGAGCCGCTGTACGGCCCCGCCTACGGGCAGCTGATCGTCTCGCTGCTGCCGCGCGCCGAGGGCGGCCGCGAGGTGCAGCAGGTCGTCGAGGACATGCGGGCGCGGATCGAGTCGCTGCCGGGGCCGGGGCGCAAGAGCTTCACGGTGCTGTCGGGCGGGCCGCCGACGGCCAAGCCGATCAACGTCAAGGTGCGGGGCGAGGACTACGCCGAGCTGCGGCGGGCGGTGGACGCGCTGCGCGCGGTGGTCAAGGAGATCCCCGGCGCCCGGGATATCGTCGACGACGACCGCCCGGGCCGCCCGGAGCTGCGGCTGCGCCTGGACCGCGAGGCGGTGGTGCGCAGCGGGCTGGATGCCGCCACCGTCGCCCGGCTGGTGCGGCTGCAGGTCGACGGCGAGATCGTGCAAACGGTGCGCGACCGCGGCGAGAAGGTCGAGGTGCGCGTGGCCGGCATCGAGCGGCCGCTGCCCGACATCGCTGCCCTGCTCGCCGAGGCGGTGGCGCTGCCCGGCGGCGGCGTGACCACCCTCGGCGCGCTAGTGAAGATGGAAACCACCACCAGCAAGGGCAACATCAAGCGCTACAACTTCCGCCGCACCATCACGCTGGAGGCGAACCTCGACAGGGCGCAGACCGACACGGTGGCCGCCAACCGCCTCATCGTCGCGGCGTGGGAGAAGCTGCGGCCGCAGTTCCCGGACGTGGACCTCGACTTCACCGGAGAACTCGACGACATCCAGGAAAGCCTCGACGCGATGGGCATGCTGTTCCTGCTTGGCATCGGGCTCATCTACCTGATCCTGGCCACGCAGTTCCGCAGCTACTTCCAGCCGCTGCTGATCCTGGTCACGGTGCCGCTCGCCTTCGCCGGCGTGACCTTCGGCCTGGTGATCACCGGTAACCCGCTGTCGCTGTACACGATGTACGGCATGGTGGCGCTCACGGGCATCGCGGTGAACTCGGCGATCGTGCTGATCGACGCCGCCAACGACCGCCTCGGGCGCGGCATGAGCGTGCTGCACGCGATCCTGTACGCGGCGCGGCGGCGGGTGATCCCGGTGCTGATCACCGCCACCACCACCATTGCCGGGCTGTTTTCGCTCGCCGCCGGGCTGGGCGGCAAGTCGCTGCTGTGGGGGCCGGTGGCCTCGGCGATCGTCTGGGGCCTGGCGATCTCGACCCTGCTGACGCTGTTCATCGTGCCGGTGCTGTACGCGGGGGTGATGCGGCGGCCACGCGCGAGCAACACCGCGCCGATGGCCGCAACCTGAAGCCCGAAGCGCGGCGGCCGCGGGCGGCGCACGTCGCGGGCCGCCGCTCGCCGCTGGCGCAGACTGCGGCGGGCGCTTTTCTCCCGCGGCTGCAAGGCGCGGGCGCCGCCGAGCCCGTCAGGTGCAAGGCGCCGCGTTCATGGGCGCCGGGCTTGCGGCCGCCCAGGCGCGGCTCGGCCGGGGGCGCCGCGCTGGTCTTTCGCCCGCCAGGGCGACGGCCGCGCTTCGGCGCGCGACCTACTTCTTCTCGCTTTCCGCGTCCTGTTCGGCGAACACCTCGGCCGCAATCTTGAACGCCGACACCGCCGCCGGCACGCCGCAGTAGATGGCGGCGTGCAGCAGCGTCTCCTTGATCTCGTCACGCGTGACGCCGTTGTTGCGCGCGCCGCGCAGGTGCAGGCGCAGCTCGTCGGGCCGGTTCAAGGCCAGCGTCATCGCGATCGTCAGCAGGCTGCGGGTGTGGCGCGACAGCCCCGGCCGGCTCCAGACCTCGCCCCAGCAGTATCGGGTGATGAGGTCCTGGAACTCGGCAGTGACCGGCGTGCGGCCGGCCAGCACGCGGTCGACGTAGTCGGCGCCGAGCACCGGCCGCCGCACCGACAGCCCGACCTCGAAGCGGGCGCGCTCGTTCAGCCCGCCGTCGAGCAGGAACGACAGCACCGTCGCGGTGAAGGCGCCCGCCTGCTCCCAGTTCGACAGGTGCGCGGCGTCCAGCTCGACATAGCGCGCGCCTTCGATGGC
>CALGWX010000020.1 GCA_937936215.1 uncultured Burkholderiaceae bacterium
CGCGGTGGTGGGCGCCGCAGGCGGCGCCGGCGCCGAGACGCCGTCGGAACCGCCGCAGCCGACGGCCAGCGCCGCCGCAAGCGGCAAAGCCGCAAACGATCGCAAGGCGCCCGGAGCAAGCCACATGCGCCGCAGTCTAAGGTCGCCGATGCCGCGGCGCGTTGCCGCTGCTTGCCAATATCTGGGCTGTCTCCGCTTGGCGCGGCTGTTGCCGGGCGCGTGGCCGCACTACAGCGGTGCGCTCCCGATCGCTACCGCCAGATGCGATCGCAACCCGGATGCGGCGGCTTGCTGCAGCGGCGGACGAGGTGCGCCGAGATCGATGCCACCGAACGCGATCGAGACGGCCGTTCGCGGCGAGGCATCTTTGCGGCCCAGATCGGCAATACTCCCATTCGACCAAAAACGCCGAGCCGCCACCGCATGTCCGCCCCCGCCGAGCCGGAAGCCACCCTGCGCGACGACATCCGCCTGCTCGGGCGGCTTCTGGGCCAGGCGGTGCGCCACTTCGAGGGCGACGCGCTGTACCACGCCGTCGAGGAGATCCGGCAGACGGCGACCCGCTTCCGCCGCCATGGCGGCGCCGCCGACGCGCGCCTGCTCGACCGCCTGCTCAAGCGCCTGTCGCCCGAGGCGACGATGAGCGTGGTGCGCGCCTTTAGCTACTTCTCGCTGCTGGCGAACATCGCCGAGGACCAGGCGCAGGTGCGGCAGTTGCGGCAATGGCGCCGCGAGCAGACGGCGCCGGAAGGCAGCCTGGCCGACACCGCGCGCCGGATCGCCGCCGGCGGCGTCTCGCCGACGCGGGTGCGGCAGATGCTGCGCGGCGCCGACGTGATGCCGGTGCTGACCGCGCACCCGACCGAGGTGCAGCGCAAGAGCATCCTCGACACTGAGCGCGCCATCGCCGCCCAGCTCGACGCCCTGCACCAGGCCGCAGGCGACCGCGATGCGGCCGCGGCCGCCGAGCAACGACTGGCGGCGCTGGTGTCGACGCTGTGGCTGACGCGGATGCTGCGCACGGCGAAGCTGTCGGTATTCGACGAGATCGACAACGCGCTCGCCTATTGGCGCGCCACCTTCGTGCCGCAGCTGCCGCTGCTGTACGAGGAGATCGAGGCGCGCTTCGGCATCGAGGACCCGCCGCCGTTCTTGCGGCTGGGCTCGTGGATCGGCGGCGACCGCGACGGCCACCCGCAGGTGACCGCGGAGACGATGCGCCGGGCGCTGGCGGCGCAGGCGCAGGTGATCTTCGAGCACTACGCGCGCGAGGTGCACGCGCTCGGCGCCGAGCTGCCGCTATCGGCGATCCTCACCCACGTCGACCCGGCGCTGCAGGCCCTGGCCGAACGCTGCCCCGATCCCTCGCCACACCGCGTCGACGAGCCATATCGGCGCGCACTGATCGGCGTCTACGCGCGGCTGCTGGCCACGGCGCAGGCGCTCGGCGTCGAGCTGCGGGCGCGGCCGGCCCTCGGCGCCGCCGCGCCGTATGGCTCGGCAGCCGAGTTCCGCGCCGACCTCGGCACGGTCGCCAGCTCGCTGGCGCGGCACGGCGCCGGCCTGCTTACGCGGCCGCGGCTGGCGCCGCTGGCGCGGGCCGTCGAGGTCTTCGGCTTCCACGGCGCCACGCTCGACCTGCGGCAGAGCTCGGACGTCTTCGAGGCGGTGGTGGCGGAGCTGTTCGCCGCCGCCGAGGTCACCCCCGATTACGCGCGGCTCGACGAGTCGCAGCGGGTGCGGTTGCTGGTGCGCGAGCTGGCGCACACGCGGCCGCTGGTGTCGCCGCACCTTTCGTACAGCGAGCGCACCCGCGCCGAGCTGGCCATCTTCGACACCGCGCGCGAGCTGCGCCAGCGCTTCGGCCACCGCGCGATCGACAAGCACATCGTCTCGCACACCGAGCAGTTGTCGGACCTGCTCGAGGTGGCGCTGCTGCAGAAGGAAACCGGGTTGCTCACCGGCACCGAGATGCGCTGCTGCGCGCTGATGGTGGTGCCGCTGTTCGAGACCATCGACGACCTCGAGCGCGCGCCGCAGGTAATGGCCGAGCTGCTCGAGCATCCGGGCCTGCGTCACCTGCTGGTGCCGGTCGTCGGCGGCCGTCCCGTGCAGGAGGTGATGCTCGGCTACTCCGACTCCAACAAGGACGGCGGCTTCCTCGCCTCCAACTGGGCGCTTTATCGCGCCACCCGGGCGCTGCACCGGCTGTTTCAGTCGCACGGGGTGCGGTTGCGCCTGTTCCACGGCCGCGGCGGCACCGTCGGCCGCGGCGGCGGCCCGAGCTTCGAGGCCATCCTCGCGCAGCCACCGGGCACCGTCGGCGGCGCCATTCGCCTGACCGAGCAGGGCGAGATCATCCACGCCAAGTACGCCGACCCGCAGATCGGGCGCCGCCACCTGGAACTGCTGGTCTCAGCGGTGATGCAGGCGAGCCTGTTCGATGCCGAGCCGCCGCCGGAGCACGCCGAGTTCGAGGCGGCGCTGGATGAGATCGCCGCCCACGCGCACCGCGCCTATCGCGGCCTCGTCTACGAGACCGAGGGCTTCGCCGAATACTTCTTCAGCGCCACGCCGATCCAGGAGATCATGGAGCTGAACATCGGCAGCCGCCCGTCGGCGCGCCGGTTCACCGGCCGCATCGAGGACCTGCGCGCCATCCCCTGGGTATTCGCCTGGGGCCAGTGCCGCGTGCTGCTGCCGGGCTGGTACGGATTCGGCAGCGGCATCGACGCGTACCTGAAGTCCGCCCGCGGCGCCGCCGCGCGCCGCTCGCGGCGCGAGCTGCTGCAGAAAATGGCGTCCGACTGGCCCTTTTTCCGCGCCCTGACCTCGAACATGGAAATGGTGCTGGCGAAGACCGACCTCGGCGTCGCCAGCCGCTATGCGCAGCTGGCCGCCGATCGCAAGCGCGGCGCCGCCATCTTTGGCGCCATCGAGGACGAATGGCGCCGGACCTTGCGCCACTGGCTGGCGATCAGCGGCCAGAAGAACTTGCTCGAGTCCAACCCGGACCTGTCGGCACGGCTGCGGCATCGGCTGCCCTACCTCGACCCGTTGAACCACCTGCAGGTGGAACTGATACAGCGCCACCGCCAGGGCCGGGTCGACGAGCGCGGCAAGCGTGCCATCCACATCACCATCAACGGCATTTCGGCGGGCCTGCGCAACACCGGCTGAGCACCCGGCTCGAATAACGCGGCCCGCTTCGCGATGCGAAAGCGCGACTTCATCGCCGCGCAAAGCCGGTATATCGTGCTGCAATGCCGCATCGCGGTTAACTTCTGCGATCGCCGACCCGATGAGTTCGCTTCCGACCGTTGCCCTGCTCGCGCCGCCGCAGGTGGTCGCCGGCCCCGGCGGCGTGGACCTGGGGCCGTTCGAGCTGGCCGAGTCCCCGGTCTGGGACGCGGCGGCGAACCGGCTCTGGTTCGTCGACATCGAGGCGCGGGCCCTGTACCGGCTCGATTTCGCGGCGGCCGCCGACGGCCTGCCGCAGGCGAGCGGCGTGCAGCGGTTCGACTTCGAGCAGAAGGTTTGCGCGCTGGGCCTGGCCCGCTCCGGCCGCCTGCTGCTGGCGCTGGCCAACGGCGTCTACTTCTTCACGCCCGACAGCGGTGAACTGGCGCTGCTGGCCCGGCCGGAGACGCGGCCGGAATTCCGGCTGAACGACGGCAAGGTTGGCCCCGATGGCGCCTTCTGGGTCGGCTCGGTCGAGGAGTCGCCCGAACGCGCGCCCGTCGGCAGCCTGTACCGGATCGGCGCCGATGGCCGCTGCCGGCGCATCAGTACCGGTTACCGGGTGTCCAACGGCCTGGCCTGGACAGCCGACGGTCGCGCGATGTTCCACGCCGATTCGCGCGGCCCGACGATCGACCGCTGGGACTTCGACCCCGCCACCGGCATCGTCGGCTCACGCACCGCCATTCGCACCCTGACCGACAAGGTCGGGCGGCCCGACGGCGGCGCCTGTGACATGGCCGGCGGCTACTGGAGCGCCGGCATCAGCGCCGGCTGCCTGAACCGCTTCGACGCCGACGGTCAGCTGGTGCAGCGGATCGACCTGCCGGTGCCGCGGCCGACGATGCCGTGTTTCGGCGGCGCCGATATGAAGACCATCTTCGTCACCAGCGCCCGCCGCGGCCTGGACGCCGAGGCGCTGGCGCGCTGGCCCGATGCCGGCCGTCTGGTGATGCTGCGCGTCGACGTTGCCGGCGTGCCGGTGCACCGCTTCGCCGACCGCTGACTGCTGCCCCGCGGCTCGCGACCGTTCCAGCCGCGCGAAGGGTGCCGGCGCCCTTGTCCCGGAACGGCAGGGAGCGGAGAACCGGCCAGCGTCGCGTTGGCGGTGCCCTGACGGTGCCTCAGGTCAGCGTCGTCATCTTGACCTGCGGCCACTGCCGGCGCGAAATGGGCAGCCGGTCGGGCAGCTCCTTCAGCAGCACCTCCCAGTGGCCCTCGCCACCCTCGCCGTTGCTGTCCACCGGGCCGCGCACGCGCTCGAAGGCGCGGATCGACTTGCGCGCGACCAGCGTGTTGCGATGGATGCGCACGAAGCGCGGGCCGAACTCCTGCTCCAAAGAGGTCAGCGACTCTTCGGTCAGGTGCTCCCGCTGCGCGGTGCGGATGGTGACGTACTTCAACTCGGCGCGCAGGAAGATGATGTCGTCCACTGGCACCAGCGACATGCGGCCGCGCTCGGAAATCGTCAGGTGCGTGCGCTGGTTGCCGAGCGCCTTGGCCACTTCCTGCAGCCGCGGCTCGTGCTGCGCCAGCCGCTTGGCGCGGGAAAGCGCGGCCCCCAGGCGGTCGACCCGCACCGGCTTGAGCAGGTAGTCCAGTGCCTGCACCTCGAAGGCCTGCAGCGCGTGCTCGTCGTGGGCGGTGACGAAGATCACCGCCGGCGGCTGCTCGCGCGCGGCCAGGTGGCGGGCGACCTCGATGCCGCTCATGCCCGGCATCGAGATGTCGAGCAGCACGATGTCGGGTGCCTCGCGGTCGACGGCGTCCAGCGCGGCCGGACCGCTATCGGCCAGGCCCACCAGCTGCGTCGGAAACTGCTTTTCCAGTTCCGCCAGCAGCTGCTGCATGCGCAACCGCGCCGGCGGCTCGTCGTCGACGATGAGGATCTTCGTGCTCATGCGTTGGCTCGCTTTTCGACGGGAATGGTCATGGTCAGCTCGAATCGGTCGTGCCGCACGCGCGTGGTCAACTCGCCTTCGAGGTCGTAGATCAGGGCCAGCCGGCCACGGATGTTGGCCAAGCCGATCTGGTTGCCCTCGCGCTGCAGCGGGTCCTTCGCCATCGGGTTGCTGACGAAGATCTCGAGCCGGAACCCGAGCTGGCGCACGCGCACGACGATGCGGCAGTCGCCGGCCTGACGCTCGGCACCGTAGCGCACCGCGTTCTCGATCACCGGCTGCAGTAGCAACTGCGGCACCCGCGCCCGGGGGTGCACGGCGCCGATGTCCCACTCCACCTGCAGGCGGTCGCCCAGGCGCGTCTGCTCGATCTCGACATACCTGCGGCACAGGTCGAGTTCCTGCTCTAGCGGCACCAGCTTGCGCACGTCGCCCATCACGGCGCGGAACAGCTCGGCCACCGCTTCCAGCATGCGCTCGGCGCGCGCGGGATCCGAGCGCACCACCGCCAGCACGGTGTTCAGGCTGTTGAAGAAGAAGTGCGGGCGGATGCGCGACTGCAGCGCCTGGAAGCGGGCCTCGGTCACCGCCGGCGAGAAAGCGCGCTCGCGCAGCTCGAAGTAATGCTGCGCCACCACGCCGGCAGCCAGCGCGATGGCCAGCACCGCGCCCGGCGCGCCCGCGCTGAAGCTGGCGCCGAAGGGGCTGGCCAGCAGCAGCGCCACGCCCGCGCAGGCCACCGGCGTGGCCCAGGCCAGCGCCCGCTGCGTGGCCACCGACGTCTCCGGAAGAAAGCGCCGTAGCCCGCACCAGGCGAGCAGCGTCATCAGCAGCGCCGGCTGCGCGATGGCTGACAGGTCCAGGAAGCGCTCCCAGGCCGCCCGCCACTGCGGCTGCGTCGCCAGCGTGGCCAGCGCCAGCGCCGCGTTGACGCCCAGGGCCACCCGCAGCACCACGCCGACGTTGCAGCCGTCGGGACCGACGAGCCGCGGCGTCGGCGCCGCCGTTTCCTCGCGGCGCGCCGCCACCGGCGCGGCGACTTCGCGGGCGATCATGCGTCGCCGCGTCCGCGCACGGGCACCCGACGTCGCCGGATCGGCGAACCCGTACACTGCCGACGAACGGACTTCGCGCGCATTTCGACCCCCCTCATAAGCCTTGGGCGCGGCCGCTGGCCTGCGCTCACTTCTGATCAGCGTCGCAAATTATGTCAGCCCACTCCTCTTCTCTGGATCGGAAAAACGGTGGATGGTCCGGCCGTTTCAGCGAACCGGTAGCCGATTTCGTCCTGCGCTACACGGCCAGCCTGGGCTTCGACCGCCGGCTGGCGCTGGTGGACATCGAGGCGTCGTTGGCGCACGCGGCGATGCTAGAACGCGCCGGGGTGCTGTCGCCGCAGGACCTGGGCGAGATCCAGCGCGGCATGGCGGTGATCCGCGGCGAGATCGAGCTCGGCCGCTTCGAGTGGCGGCTGGAGCTGGAGGACGTGCACCTGAACATCGAGCGCCGGCTGACGGAGCTCATCGGCGAGGCCGGCAAGCGGCTGCACACGGGGCGCTCTCGCAACGACCAGGTGGCCACCGACCTGCGGCTGTGGCTGCGCGCCGCCATCGACCTGATCGACGGCTACCTGGCAGCCGTACAGCAGGCGCTGGTGGAGCAAGCCGAGGCGCACGCGGCCACCGTGATGCCGGGCTTCACCCACCTGCAGGTGGCGCAACCGGTGAGCTTCGGCCACCACCTGCTCGCCTACGTGGAGATGTTCGAGCGCGACCGCGAGCGGCTGCGCGACGCGCGCCGGCGCGTCAACCGCCTGCCGCTCGGTGCGGCGGCGCTGGCCGGGACCACGTTCCCGATCGACCGCGCCTTCGTCGCCGCGCGGCTGGGCTTCGAGGGGCTGTGTGAGAACTCGCTCGATGCGGTGAGCGACCGCGACTTCGCCATCGAGTTTGCCGCCGCGGCGGCGCTGCTGATGACGCACCTGTCGCGGCTGGCGGAGGAGCTGGTGCTGTGGATGAGCCCGCGCTTCGGCTTCGTTCGCCTGCCGGACCGCTTCACCACCGGCTCGTCGATCATGCCGCAGAAGAAGAACCCCGACGTGCCGGAACTGGCCCGCGGCAAGACCGGCCGCGTCGTCGGTCATCTCGCCGCGCTGCTGGTGCTGATGAAGGGCCAGCCGCTCGCCTACAACAAGGACAACCAGGAAGACAAGGAGCCGCTGTTCGACACCGTCGACACCGTGCTCGACACCCTGCGCGCCTTTGCCGAGATGATCCCGGGCATCGAGGTCGACGCAGCGGCGATGCGGCGCGCCGCCGAAGAGGGTTACTCGACGGCCACCGATCTCGCCGACTACCTGGTGCGCAGGGGTATGCCGTTTCGCGACGCGCACGAGGCGGTGGCGCGCGCGGTGCGGCTGGCCGCAGAGCGCCACTGCGAGCTGGCCGCGCTACCGCTGGAGGACCTGCGCGCGCTGGCGCCGCTGGCCGACGCCGACGTGTACGGGGTGCTGAACGTGGACGGCTCGCTCGCGGCGCGCAACCACGTCGGCGGCACCAGCCCGGCGCAGGTGCGCGCGCAGGTGGCGCGCTGGCGCGACCGGTTGGGCCTCGCCGGCTAGTCGCCCGCAGCGGGCGCGGGCGGCGGGGATCGCGCGGCCGGCACCCCGGCCGTGGCCCGTGCGCCCAATCTGCGCTCCGCCGCAGCAATTGCG
>CALGWX010000021.1 GCA_937936215.1 uncultured Burkholderiaceae bacterium
ACCGCGACAGCGCGATCGACGCGCGGCTGCGCGCCGCCACGGGCGAGACGCTCGCCGCGGCGCGCCAGCGCTGCCGCGTGGTGTCGACCGCGCCGGAGGAAATGAAGCTGATCGACCGCATGGTCGCCGACCGCCGCGCCATCGGCCTGAACCACACCGCGGGACTTTCCTCGCCGCAGCAGGTGCAGATGGCGCTGTTCGCGCTCGACGGGCTGCTCGACGTCGAGCGATCGCGCCGCCGCACGGTGCGCGCGATCGTGCGCGAGCGCTTCGAGCGCCTGTACCGCGGCGCCGGGCTGGATCCGCCCGGGGGGCCGCTGCTCACCTGCTACTACGCCACGCTCGACATCCCGGCGCTGGCGCGCAGCCGCTACGGGGCGGACTTCGCCGAGTGGCTGACGGCGAGCTTCGAGCCGATCGACTTCGTGGTGCGGCTGGCGCAGGAGCGCGGCATCGTGCTGTTCGACGGCGGCGGCTTCGACGCGCCGCGGATGTCGATGCGGGTGTCGCTCGCCAACCTGCCGGACGACGCCTACGAGCCGATCGGCCGCGGCATCGCCGAGCTGCTGGCCCAATACCACGCGCGCTGGCGCGCGCAACAGGCCGGCGGCGGTTGAGCTGCGGCCGGCGGCCGGTGGGCCTACACCCGCACCACCTTGCCCGGGTTCAGGATGTTCAGCGGATCGAACGCGCGCTTGATGCGGGCCATCAGTTCCACCGCGTCCGCGCCGTGTTCGTCGAGTAGGAAGTCCATCTTGTGCAGGCCGACGCCGTGCTCGCCGGTGCAGGTGCCGTCCATCCTCAACGCCCGCTCGACGATGCGGCGGTTCAGCCGCTCGGCCTCTTCCATCTCCTCCGGGCTGTTGGGGTCGACCAGGATGGCGCAGTGGAAGTTGCCGTCGCCGACGTGGCCGAGGATCGGCGCTGGCAGGCGGCTGGCGGCCGTGTCGCGGATCGTCTCGTCGATGCACTCCGCGAGGCGCGAGATCGGCACGCACACGTCGGTGGTGCTGGAGCGGCAGCCGGGCTTCAGCTGCAGGCAGGCGAAGTAGGCGTTGTGCCGCGCCGCCCACAGCCGCGTGCGGTCCTCCGGCGTGGTGGCCCACTGGAACTCGTGGCCGCCGTGGTCCTGTGCGATCTCCTGCACCAGCGCCGTCTGCTCCTCGACGCTGGAGGCCGTGCCATGGAACTCGAACAGCAGCAGCGGCTGCTCGGGCAACCCCAGTTTGTCGCGCAGGTTGACCGCCTTCACCGTGAGCGCGTCGAGCAGTTCGCAGCGCGCGATCGGCACGCCCATCTGAATCGTGGCAATGGTCGTGGCCACCGCCGCCTGCACGCTCGGGAAGGAGCAAATCGCGGCGGCGATCGCCTCCGGCTGCGGGTATACGCGCAGCGTCACCTCGGTGATGATGCCCAGCGTGCCCTCGCTGCCGATGAACACGCGCGTCAGGTCGTAGCCGGCGCTCGACTTCTTCGCCCGCCGCGACGTGCGGATCACTTTGCCTTCCGCCGTGACCACCGTCAGCCCGAGCACGTTCTCGCGCATGGTGCCGTAGCGCACCGCGTTGGTGCCGGAGGCGCGCGTGGCGGACATGCCGCCGATCGTCGCGTCTGCGCCGGGGTCGATGGGGAAGAACAGGCCCGTGTGCTTGATCTCGTCGTTCAGCTGCTTGCGGGTGACGCCGGCCTGCACGGTGACGGTGAGGTCCTCGGCGTTGACCGCCAGCACCTTGTTCATCGGCGCCAGATCGACGCTGACGCCGCCTTCGATGGCCAGCAGGTGCCCTTCGAGCGAGGTGCCCACGCCGTAGGGGATCAACGGCACGCGGTGCTCGGCGCACAGCGCGACCAGCGCGGCGACGTCTTCGGTCGACTGGGCGAACACGACCGCCTCCGGCGGCATCGGCGGGTAGGCGGACTCGTCGCGGCCATGGTGCTCGCGCACCGCGCCGGCGGTGGAGAAACGCTCGCCGAAGCGCTGGCGCAGCGCCGCGACGAAGGCCTCCGGCAGCGGCCGGGCGATCTGGTGCAGGGAGGTTGGCGCGTTCATCGGGATCTCCGTCGGAGCCGCGCGCCGGGGCGCGGCAAGCTGCGGGTAGCTTACGCCGCCGGCTCGCCCGCGAAGCCGCGGCGCATCGGCGCAGGGAGTCCGGAAGCGAACGCGCCGTTTCGCCCCGCGGGCTGGAGTCCGGCGCCGCAGTCGATTCAGGCGGCCGGGGAAGCGGGGCGCCGGACCCGGCAGGTCGGCCGTGATGCGGCGGCGAGCGAAGGATCCGGCCGGCTCGCTAACATCGGTGGGCGCTGGCATCGCCTTCGACGCCGGCCGAGCCAACGGGAGACACGCTCATGGGCCACCGACTTTCGCAGATCGCCACCCGCACCGGCGACGACGGCACCACCGGCCTGGGCGACGGCAGCCGCACCTCCAAGGACAGCCTGCGGGTGGCGGCGATGGGCGACATCGACGAGCTGAATTCCGCCATCGGCGTGCTGCTCGCCGAGACCCTGCCCGAGGAGGTGCGTGCGGACCTGCTGGACATACAGCACGATCTCTTCGACCTCGGCGGCGAGTTGTGCATCCCCGGCTACACCATGCTGAAGGAGTCGCAGGTGGCGCGGCTGGATGCGCGGCTGTCGCACTACAACGCCGGCCTGCCGCGGCTCGCGGAGTTCATCCTGCCGGGCGGCAGCCGCGCGGCGGCGCTCGCGCACGTCTGCCGCGCCACCTGCCGCCGCGCCGAGCGCTCGATCGTCGCGCTGAGCAAGGCGGAGACGATCAACGACGCGCCGCGGCAGTACGTCAACCGGCTGTCGGACCTGCTGTTCGTGCTGGCGCGGGTGCTCAACCGCTTCGCCGGCGGCGCCGACGTGCTGTGGCAGCAGCGCAAGAACCAGTAGCGGCGCGGGCGGCAGGCCGGCGGCGGGGCATCGGCGCCGCGACGGCGCGGCAGACGGTGCGAGCGGCCGGTGCCGCCGCGCTCGTGATCCGTGGGGTCGCCACCCTCGGCGCCGGGCCTGCGCCGCTCAGCGAGGCCGGAGCCGCTGCGCCACGCCCAGCGCGAGCGCCGTGCCCGCCAGAACGATCGCGCCGCCGGCGAGCAGCCGCAGCGTGACCGGCTCGGCCAGCAAGACCGTGCCATAGAGCGTGGCGAACAGCGGGATCAGATAGGTCACGTTGGACGTGCGCATCGGCCCGATGCGCTCGATCAGGCGAAAGTACAGGACATACGCCAGCCCCGTGCACACCGCGCCGAGCACGATCGCCGCCAGCCACGCGCCGGGCGAAGGCGGCTGCGCCGGCCACGTGGCGGCGGCCCAGGGGGCCAGCAGCACGGCGGCGACGAGCTGGCTGCCGGCGGCGGTGGCCAGCGTTGGCACGCCGGCGAGGCGGCGCCGCGCCACGTTGCCGGAGATGCCGTAGAAGAGCATGCCGAGCAGCGCCGCGCCGATGGCCACCGTCTCCTGCCAGCCGGCGCCGGCGGGGTCGAACTCGATGCGGTCGCCGACCAGCACCCGCACGCCGACGGCGCCCACCGCCAGCCCCAGCCACTGCGACGGCCGCGACTGCTCGCGCAGCCACAGCGCCGCGACCAGGGCGGTCCACATCGGCACGGTGGCGTTCAGCACCGCCCCGAAGGCGGCGGTCAGCGTCAGCATCGCGTAGGTGATCAGCAGGAAGGGCAGCGTCGAGTTCAGCACGCCGATCAGCGCGATGCGGGCGCCGTGCGTGCGCAGCGCCGGCAGGCCACCGCGCAACGCCAGCAACGGCAACAGCACCAGGCCGCCGATGGCCATCCGCACGGCGACCAGGGCCACGGGCCCGAACGCGGGCGCGGCGATGCGCATGAAGAGGAAGCTCGCCCCCCAGATGGCGCCGAGCAGCACCAGGTCGGCAAGGTCGCGCTGTTTCATCGGTTCGCTCCGGCCCGGCTTGTCCGCCGCTCGAGGAAAACGCGTCGTCGCTGCCGCAGCCCGAGCCGCGCACGCCGGCACGAGTTCGCGACGGACACGCCTGCCGCGCCGGCCGATGCGGCCTTGGGCGTCAGCGGCGCAGTCAGGCAGCGAGCTCCGGCGGTACCGACCGGCGTTCCAGCGCCAGCAGTTTCGCCTTGCGCTCGAGCCCGGCGGCATAGCCGGTCAGCGATCCGTCGCGGCCGACGATGCGGTGGCAGGGGACGACGATGCCGATCGGGTTGCTGCCCACCGCGCTGCCGACCGCGCGCGCGGCACTCGGCCTGCCCACCGCCTGCGCGATGGCGCCGTAGGTCGAGGTCGCTCCGAACGGCACCGCCAGCAGCGCGCGCCAGACCGCCTGCTGAAACGGCGTGCCGCGCGGCGCCAGCGGCAGGTCGAAGCTCGTGCGCTTGCCGGCGAAGTACTCGGCCAGTTGCGCGCGCGCCCGGGCCAGCGCCGGCTCGTCGTCGTTGCGCTGCCAGTCGGGCTGCACCGGGCGGTCGTGCCTGTGGCCGGGAAGGTGCACGCCGGTGAGTCGGCCGTCTTCGGCGGTCAACAGCAGCGTGCCGAGCGGGCTCGCCATTTCCGTGTACTGCGTCGTCATGATCTCGTCTCCAGCGAGGACCACAAGTGCATCACCGCGTACGCGCGCCACGGCCGCCAGCGCTCGGCGATGCGCGCCAGTTGCGCCGGTCGGCGTTCGCGCAGCGCGCGCGCGATGCCGATGTCCCCGGCGGGAAAGGCATCGGGCCCGTGCAGCGCGCGCATGGCGATCGCCTGCGCGGTCCAGGCGCCGATGCCGGGCAGCTCCTGCAGGGCCGCCAGCGTGCGTTCGATATCGACGTTCGGCGCCAGCAAGAGGCGGCCTTCGGCCACCGCGGTGGCGAGCGCGACGATCGACTTCGCGCGCGAGGCGACGATGCCCAGCCGCGCGATGTCGCCTGGCGCGCACGCGGCGAGCCGGGCCGCCTCGGGAAACAGCCTCGTCACGCCGGCAGACGGTGTGGCCAGCGGTGCGCCGAAGGTCTCGACCAGTCGACCGGCCAGCGTGCGCGCGGCCTTCACGGTGATCTGCTGGCCGAGGATCGTGCGCACCGCCGCCTCGAAGCCGTCGAAGGCGCCCGGCAGGCGGAGCCCCGGTCGCGGCGCTGCGAGTTGCCCGAGGCTGGCGGCGACCGCATCGGGCTGGCAGTCGATATCGAAGGCGTGCTTGCATGCCGCCAGCACGCGCGGCAGCGCCGGCGCCAGCCGTGCATCGATGCTTGCCTCGATACCGGCCCCGCGCGGGGAAGGACGCACTTCGACCCAGCCCGACAAGGGCTTGCCGTCGGCGCCATGCACGGTGAGCGAGCGGCGCAGCCGCCGGCCATCGACCTGCTCAACGCCGGGCACCGCGCGCGCGGCGAAGAAAGCGAGCAGCCGCGTGTAGTCGAACGGCGCACGGGTGGCGAGCACGAAGCGGTGCGCGTCGACGCGTTCCGCGCGCGGCGCGGTGCGGCGCAGGGCGGTCGGTTGCAGCCGGTAGCGGGCGGCAAACAGGGTGTTGAAGCGGCGCACGCTGCCGAAACCCGCCGCCAGCGCCACCTCGGTCACCGGCATGCGCGTGTCGGTGAGCAGCCGTTTCGCCAGCAGCAGCCGCGCCGTCTGCGCGTAGGCGACGGGCGTGACCCCGTATTCGGCCTCGAACACGCGGCGGAGATGCCGATCGGTGACGCCGAGCCGGCGCGCCACGGCGTCGAGCCCGCCTTCGTTGGCCACGCCGTCGTCGATCAGGCTGGCGGCGGCGCGCGCCAGTTGGCGCGAAACGTCGATCAGCGCCCGTCCCGGCGCCAGCTCCGGTCGGCAAAGCAGGCAGGGGCGGAAGCCCGCCCCTTCGGCCGCCGCCGCGCTGGCGAAGTAGCGCTGGTGCTCGCGCCGCGCTGGCCGCGCACGGCACACCGGACGGCAGTAAATGCCCGTGCTGGTGATGCCGACGAAGAAGCGGCCGTCGAAGCGCACGTCGCGGGCGCGCGTGGCGCGGAAGCAGGCTTCGGCATCGAGCATCATGGCCGCACTATGGCGGAATCTCCGCGCCGGCGCTCGCCGTTTTCGGACCGGGTTGTGGGCACGGAGGGGAGGGGCTCTTTCGGGCGCGACGGCGCCAGCTCGGCCGGCCTCAAGGCAAGCCGCGTCGCCGCGCGAGCGCGCGGCGAGGCGCACAGCGCTTGAGCCGAGATCGCTTGCGGCGCGGCGGCGGCCGACGCGGCCGATGCCGAGCGCCGCGAGAGCAACCGACGCCGCTCGCCGCTGCGGGCGCGGCCGCCTTCCTTAGGCATTGACCGACCCGAAGGCGTGTCGTCGACGGCAGCTGTCGGCCGTTGGCGGCAACGGGTCGCGCTCGAATCCGCCTGGCCACCGCGCGGCCGCCGTGGCCGCCGCCGCCGCGTGGCTGGCGAAAGCCCGCCCGAACTTGCTCTCAGGAAACGCTGCGACTGCAGCGCGGCGCGCCCATCGTCGGCTCGACCACGCCACTATGCCTGGCGCGTTCGCGCGGCGCGACCGCCGCGCAAGTCGCTCGCCGGCCTTTCCTCGTCACTTGCCCGGCACGTTCGCCTCGTGCAGCCGCCGCCCGCGCACACCGGCGGCAAGGCGGTCGAGGAGCTTCACGCTGTCTTCCCAGCCGAGGCAGGCATCGGTGATCGACTGGCCGTAGACCAGCAGCTTGCCCGGCACCAGGTCCTGGCGGCCGGCGACGAGGTGGCTTTCGACCATCACGCCGACGATGCGCTGTTCGCTGGCTTCGAGCTGGCGCGCGATCTCGTCGGCCACAACGAGCTGCTTCTCGTGCTGCTTGTTCGAGTTGGCGTGAGAGGCGTCGATCATCAGCCGCTGCTCAAGGCCGTTTTTCGCCAGTTCCTGGCAGGCCGCCTCGACGCTGGCGGCGTCGAAGTTGGGGTTCTTGCCGCCGCGCAGGATGATGTGGCAGTCCTCGTTGCCCTTGGTGGAGACGATCGCCGAATGGCCGCCCTTGGTCACCGACAGGAAATGATGCGGCTGGCGCGCGGCGCGGATCGCCTCGGCGGCCACGCGCACGTTGCCGTCGGTGCCGTTCTTGAAGCCCACTGGGCACGACAGCCCCGAGGCCAGCTCGCGGTGCACCTGGCTTTCGGTGGTGCGGGCGCCGATCGCGCCCCAGCTCACGAGGTCGGCGATGTACTGCGGCGTGATCATGTCGAGGTACTCGCAGCCGGCCGGCAGACCCATGGCGTTGATCTCGGTGAGCAGTTCGCGCGCCACCCGCAGGCCGTGGTTGATGCGGAAGCTGCCGTCGAGGTCGGGGTCGTTGATCAGCCCCTTCCAGCCCACCGTGGTGCGCGGCTTCTCGAAGTACACGCGCATGATGATCTCCAGGTCCGCGCGCAGCCGCTCGCGTTCGGCGCGCAGCCGCGTGGCGTATTCCAGCGCCGACTTCGGGTCGTGGATCGAGCACGGCCCGATGACGACGATCAGGCGGTCGTCCATGCCGTGCAGGATCGCGTGCACGGCGGCACGGGCGTTGAAGACCACCTGGCCGATCGCCTCGGTGCAGGGGAATTCGCGGATCAGGTGCGCCGGCGGCGACAGTTCCTTGATCTCGCGGATGCGCAGGTCGTCGGTCATGTAACGCAGGGGCATGGCTCTGGCTCCGTCCACGGTGGGCTCCTGGGCTGGCCGCAGAAACCTGGCGAAAAAAAACCGCCAGGGTTCTGAGGCCTGGCGGTGGGTGTCGATGGGTTGGGCTGTCTACGCGTGCCGGTCGACTCTTTCCGCCAGTGGCCGGAAAAAGCCATAAAAGAAGAAAAAGAAACGGTCGCGCGACATTGGCAGCAAAACCCTAAGCGAACCGGACTCTACCGGATCCGCCGCAGTGCAGCAAGCCGGCCCTCAGAAGCGATAGCGCAGGCCGATGTTGGCGCGGTTGGTCAGGCTGGTGCCGAAGTAGGGCTCGGCATCGCCGGCGGCGTCCGTCAGTTGATAGCCGCCGAAGATCGACACCGACGGCGACCACAGGTAGTCGACCTGCACGCCGAAGTCGAGCGCGCGGCCGCGCAGGGTGGCCAGGCCGTCCATGGCGAACGCCAGCCGCCAGCGCGGCGACCAGTAACCGACCCCGGCCACGTGCAGCATCGGCAGGGCGCCGAAACCGCTGCGGTCGGCGGCGCCCAGTCGCGCCGTGCCGAGCGGATCACCCAGGTGGGTCGACAGGCCGAGCTTCATCTCCCAGCCGGGCTCGGCGAGGAGGGTGTAGCGGTACGTGGCGCGGACGAGGTCGATGCCCGCTTCGGCCGCCGGGGCACCGGCCAGGAAGGCGGCCGGCGGCAGCCGCAACGTCGAGCCGGTGCTGACGATGCGCAACTCGTGCCCGCGCAACCCCGCCGAGGTGTCGAGCCGCAGCGACGAAGAAGGCACGGACCACCTCGCGGCCAGCAGCAACTGCTGCGCGGCCGGATCGCCGAAAAGCTGGTACAAGGGACTGCCGGCGCCGCCATCCGCGGCCGTTGCGGTGCCGGCGGACAGCGCCAGCAGGGCGGCAGCGCGGGCAAAACGGCGCGGCGCGGGGCGCATCTTCGACTCCTTGGCGCGGTGCAACGAACGGCCTTATTGAACGCCTGCCGGCGCCGTTTGCCAAGCACGCACCCGACGCGAGGCGGGCCTTGTTGTCAAACGGACGCGCGTCGCCGCTAGGGTACGAAGAAGTAGACCGTCAGGTGGAAGAACACCGGCGCCGCGAAAGTCAGCCCCTCCAGCCGCTCCAGCACCCCCCGCGACAGCGCAACCCCTTGATCCCATTGGCGCTCGCCTAGGCTGCGCTTGACCGATGCCAGCACCAGCCCGCCCATGAAGGCCGCCAGCACCGTGGCGGCGGAGATCAGCGCCGCCTGCCACCACTCGAAGGGGGTCATCCACCACAGCAAGGTTCCCAGCACCGTGGCCGCCACACCGCCGATCAGCGCTCCTTCGCGGCTCTTGTTCGGGTTCGAGCGCAGCGGTGTGCGGCCGATGCTGGCGCTGGCCATCACCGCGAAGCCGTCGGACAGTTGCACCAGCAGCAGGAAGTAAAGCAGCAGCAACGGCCCACGGCCCTCGTAGCCGGGCGGCTCCAGGGTGGCGATCGCGGGCGCGTGCGAGACGCAGTAGACGCTGAGCATCAGGCCCCACTGCACCTTGGCCACCCGCTGCAGGTACAGCTCGGTGTCGTGGCGCCAGGCCATGATCACCGGCAGGGCCAGGAACAGGTACACGGGGATGAACACCGCGTAGAGCTGATACCAGCCGCTGGCCACCAGCACGTACTGCAGCGGGATCACCGCGTAGAACGCGATCACCAGCGCGACGTGGTCGGCGGGCTTGATCGGCGTCAGCGCGACGAACTCGCGCAGCGCGAAGAACGACGCCAGCGCGAAGATCACCGCCAGCGCCGCCTCGCCGAGCGCGAAGCCGACCGCGAACAGCAGCACGATCAGCCAGGTGGCGTTCAGGCGCGAGTTCAGCTGGCCGATCCAGGTGAGCTTCACCGCGTCGGAGGTTCGCAGCGACAGCCGGTGCGCCAGCACGCTGCCGGCGCCGACGATCAGCACCAGGCCGGCGAAGACGGCCAGATAGGTCTGCTGCAGCGTCAGTTCCATCGCGACCTCCTCAGCGGCCGGCTGGCCAGGCGAGCGAACGGCGTTCGTCGACCCGCCGCGGAGACGAATATTCCATGGCGACCTCTTCAGCCGGCCAGCGCCACGACGGCATCGCGGGCGCGCTGCAGGAAGCTCTCCTTCGTCTCGCCCTCGATGCGCGCCAGCGGCGCCCCGAAGCGCACCGTGCAGATCGTCGGCACCGGCAGCAGCGCGCCCTTGGGCATGCTGCGATGCAGGTTCTCGATGTACACCGGGATCAGCTCCACGGTCGGGAACTCCATCGCCAGGTGATACAGGCCGCTGCGAAACGGCCCCGGCAGCGGTTGCGGCGTGCGCGTGCCTTCCGGGAAGATGATCAGCGAGAAGCCGTTTTCCAGCGCCTCGCGCAGCGGATCGAGCGGATCGGCGTTCGGGTCGTCGCGGGCGCGGTCGATCATCACCACGTTCAGTTCGTCGCGGGCGATGTGGCCGCGGATGCCGCCGCGGTCCCAGTAGTCCTTCGCCGCCACCGGCCGCGTGTTGGCGCGCAGTTCGGCCGGCAGCGCCGCCCACAGCACCACCGTGTCCATGTGGCTGGTGTGATTGGCGAAGTAGATGCGCTGGGTGGCCGTGGGCGCGCAGCCGATCCAGCGCGGATACGCCCCCACCAGCAGGCGCACCAGCCAGACGATCGGGGGCAGGAAGCGGACGGGAAGCGTCGGCACGAGCGGCCTGCCGCGTCTTGCGCGCGGTGGGAAGGGGTGCGGCCGATTATGCCGGCGCGGTCCACGGCCGCTTGACGCAGCGCAAGCAGCGGCCGCCCGCTTGGCCGCCCGCGGTGCGCCGGGTCGAGCCCGGCGCGCGCGGGCTCCCTGGGCGCCGCCTCAGCCCGTGCCGCCCACCGTCAGGCCCTCAATGCGCAGCGTCGGCTGGCCCACGCCGACCGGCACGCTCTGGCCGTCCTTGCCGCAGTTGCCGATGCCGGAGTCGAGCTTCATGTCGTTGCCGATCATCGTCACCCGCGTCAGCGCGTCCGGCCCGTTGCCGATCAGCGTCGCGCCCTTCACCGGCGCGGTCAGGCGGCCGTTTTCGATCAGGTACGCCTCGGCCATGCTGAAGACGAACTTGCCATTGGTGATGTCGACCTGGCCGCCGCCGAAGTTGCTGGCGTAGATGCCCTTCTTCACCGAGCGGATGATTTCCTGCGGGTCCTGATCGCCACCGAGCATGCAGGTGTTGGTCATGCGCGGCATCGGCAGGTGGGCGAACGACTCGCGGCGGCCGTTGCCGGTGGGGGCCACACCCATCAGGCGCGCGTTCAGCGTGTCCTGCATGTAGCCGCGCAGGATGCCGTCCTCGATCAGCACGGTGCGGCCGCTCGGCGTGCCTTCGTCGTCGATCGTCAGCGAGCCGCGGCGGTCCGGCAGCGTGCCGTCGTCGACCACCGTCACGCCCTTGGAGGCCACCCGCTGGCCGATACGGCCGGCGAACGCGCTCGACCCCTTGCGATTGAAGTCGCCTTCCAGCCCGTGGCCGACCGCCTCGTGCAGCAGGATGCCCGGCCAGCCCGGCCCGAGCACCACGCTCATCACGCCCGCCGGCGCCGGCCGCGCCTCCAGGTTGGCGAGCGCCATGTTCACCGCCGTGGCGACGTAGTCGGCGAGCACGGCGTCGGTGAAATAGGCGAGGTCGACGCGGCCGCCGCCGCCGGCAAAACCCTGCTCGCGGCGGCCATCCTGCTCGACGATCACCGTCAGCGACAGCCGCGCCATCGGCCGCACGTCGGCGGCGATCAGGCCCTCGGCGCCGCGGTCCTGCCGCGCCACCAGCACCACCTCGTAGTCGCCGGCCAGGTGCGCCATCACCTGCTTCACGCGCGGGTCGCGCGCGCGCGCCATGGTCTCGATGCGCTCGAGCATGCGGATCTTCTCCGCCGCCGACAGCGCCGCCACGGGATCCACCGCCGCGTACAGGGGCTTGGCGGCGCGCGGCCGCAGCGGCCCCACCTGGACGGCGCCGCTGCCGCCGATGCGGGCGATCGCGCGCGCCGTGGCGGCCGCCTCCAGCAGGGCCTCCTCGGACAGGTCGTCGGAGTAGGCGAAGGCGGTCTTCTCGCCGCTGACCGCGCGCACGCCCACGCCCTGCTCGATGTCGAAGCTGCCGCTCTTGACGATGCCTTCTTCGAGTGCGAACGACTCGCTGCGCAGGTACTGGAAGTAGACGTCGGCGAAGTCGGCCTCGTGCTCGAAGATCGAGCCGAGCGCCCGCTGCAGGCTGCCTTCGTCGAGGCCGTAGGGGGCCAGCAGCAGGCCGCGCGCGGTGGCGAGGTGATCGAACGGGGAATCGGCGGGTTTCATGTGGAGGTAATCCGGGATCGGGGCCCGAAAGCCTTGTGGGGCCGGGCGAGAGCGGCCAGTGTATCGGCACGGGCTGGCCATCCCGCCCGCCGTGGCGAGGGTGGGGGCGCGGGCCGTCAGCTCAAGCCTGCCGGCTGCCGGGTTGCCCGCCGGCTCAACGCTCGATCCAGTGGATCCGATTGGCCTCCAGCGGCACCTTGGCGTTGGGGTGACGCGGCACCAGCCGGGCGGTGAAGTCCGACGCCGGCCGCCGGGTGGCCACGGTGGCGCGAAACAGCACGCCGTTGATGGCGCCGGGTACTGCGCCGGCGGCGTCCATTTCGACCAGTGCCGCCGGCTCGCCGCCGGCCGGCTCGGCGAACAGTTGCGCCGCGACGGCGTCGACCGGCAGGTCGCCGAGGTAAACCGGAAGCGAGAAGCTCCAGCCGCCTTCCGCCGGCTTGACTTCCAGCCGGCCGGTGTGCACCTCGTGCCAGCGGTGGCGCACCTGCTGCTCCCAGCGCCACAGTGACTGCGCCACCGCGGCCTTGTCGGCGCTGCGCTGCGCGTAGTCGGCGGCCGCCGGCAGGTAAAGCTCATGGACGTACTGCAGCAGCATGCGGTTGGTCGAGTACTTCGGCGTCAGCTGCGTCATGCTGGCGCGGATCCGCGCGATCCAGCGCCGCGGCAGGCCGCCCGCGTCGCGGTCGTAGAACTCCGGGACGACTTCCTGCTCCAGCAGGCGGTACAGCATCTCGGCCTCGCGCTCGTCGTCCTGCGGCCCGCCGATCTCGCCGCTGCCGTTCACGCCCCATCCCGTCTCGGGCGAGTACGCCTCCTCCCACCAGCCGTCGAGTTCCGAGAGATTGATGCCGCCGTTGACCAGCACCTTCATGCCGCTGGTGCCGCAGGCTTCCCAGGCGCGCCGCGGCGTGTTGATCCACACGTCGACGCCCTGCACCAGGCGCGCGGCCAGCGCCATGTCGTAGTCCTCGAGGAACACGGCGCGCTTGCGCACGTCGTCGCGGCGGGTGAAGGCCGACCAGCGGGCGATGTCGTCCTTGCCCTGCAGGTCGTGCGGGTGCGCCTTGCCGGCGACGATGATCTGCACCGGCCGCGCCGGGTCGGTGAGCAGCCGGGCGAACCGCTCGGCATCGCGCAGCAGCATCGCCGGCCGCTTGTACTCGGTGAAGCGGCGCGCGAAGCCGAGCGTCAGCACGTTCGGGTCGAGCACCTCGCGGCTGCCGCCGATGGTCTTGCGGTCGGCGCCGCGCTGGCCGAGCTGCATCGCCAGGCGCTGCCGCGCGTAGTGGACGAGGTCGCGCCGCGCCGCCGCCCGCATGTCCCACAGCTCCTCGTCGGGCACGGCGCCGAGGGCCTCGGACAGCCCTTCGCAGGCGCCCAGCCAGCGCGCCTTGCCGCAGGCCGCCGTCCACAGCCGGTCGGCGTGCGCCGAGTCCCAGGTCGACATGTGCACGCCATTGGTCACGTGGCCGATCGGCACCTCGCGCTGCGGCCAGCGCGGATAAAGGCCCTGAAAGATGCGCCGGCTCACTTCGCCGTGCAGCCGGCTCACCGCGTTGATGCGGCCGCAGGTGCGCGCCGCCAGGAAGGCCATGTTGAACGGCTCGCCCGGCTCGTGCCTGACGCGCCCCAGCGCCAGGAGCTTTTCCGGCGCGATGCCGAGTTCCTCGGCGTAGTCGCGCCCGTACTGCGCCAGCAGCTCGACCGGGAAGGTGTCGAACGCTGCCGCCACCGGCGTGTGCGTGGTGAACACGTTGCCGGCACGGGTCGCCCACAGCGCCACCCAGAAGCCGACGCCGTGCCGGCGCATGAAGGCGCGCGCGCGCTCCAGCGTCACCAGCGCCGCGTGACCTTCGTTCAGGTGGCACACCGACGGCTCGATGCCGAGCTGTTCCAGCAGCCGCCAGCCGCCGACACCCAGCGCGATCTCCTGCTGCAGGCGGTTTTCCTTGCCGCCGCCGTACAGTTGGCCGGTGATGCCGCGGTCGGCCGGGCTGTTCAGCGGGTCGTTGGCGTCGAGCAGGTACAGCGGCACGCGGCCGACCTGCGCCTTCCACACCAGCAGGCGCAGCGTCCGCCCCGGCAGGTCGACCGGCACGATCAGCCGCCGGCCGTCGCGCTCGCGCACCGCCGAGATCGGCAGCGTGTGCGGCAAATTGGCCGGATACAGCTCGATCTGCCGCCCCTGCGCGTCGAGCATCTGGCGGAAGTAACCGGCGTCGTAGAGCAGCCCGATGCCGATGACCGGCACACCGAGGTCGCTGGCCGTCTTCAGGTGGTCTCCGGAGAGCACACCGAGGCCGCCGGAGTAGATCGGCAGCACCTCGGTCAGCCCGAACTCCATGCTGAAGTACGCGATCGGCCCCTTGAAGCCGGGCGGCTGGATGTCCTCCCACGGCGTGCGCGCCCCGTAGTACTGCCGGCGCTCGCGCCGCACGCGCTCCAGTTCGTCGAGGAAGCGCGAATCCAGCGCCAGCGACTCGAGGCGACTGGCCGGCACGCTTTGCAGCACCAGCCAGGGATTGCGGGTGCGCTCCCACAGCTCGCCGTCGAGTAGCGCCCACAGCGCGTCCGCCCCGTGGCTCCAGCTCCAGCGCAGGTCGAGGCTGAGTTCCGCGAGATCGGCGATGGGCTCGGGCAGTTGGTGAGCGAGCGAATGGACCATGGCCTTTCCAGGGTCGCGCGGCGGGGAAGCCCCCGCCGTCGTCAGGCGAAGACGCGGTGCGCCAGCGCCGGCAGGCTGGCGCGCACCTGCGCGAGGCGCGCGCAATCGACGTCGCCGACGATCACGCCTGGCCCTTCCTCGCGCAGGGCGAGGGTCTCGCCCCAGG
>CALGWX010000022.1 GCA_937936215.1 uncultured Burkholderiaceae bacterium
CCGGCGAGCGCGCGCAGCAGCGTGGTCTTGCCGGCGCCGTTTTCGCCGAGCACCGCCACCACTTCGCCCGGGGCGACGCGCACGCTGACGTCGGTCAGCAGCGTGCGCCAGCCGGCGCGCACGTGCAGGGATTCACATTCCAGCATTCGTTTCTCCTCAGCCTCCAGAGCCCCGGATCCAGCGCGTGCGCAACAACAGGTAAAGAAAGAAAGGACCGCCGACGAGCGCGGTGACGATGCCCAGCGGCAGCTCCGCAGGAGCCACGATCGTGCGCGCGGCCAGATCAGCCAACACAACCAGCAACGCCCCCAGCAGCGCCGCACCCGGCAGCACCACGCGGTGGTCCGGCCCGCAGGCGAGCCGCACGAGGTGCGGCGCCACCAGCCCGACGAAGCCGATCACGCCGGTCAGGGCCACCAGCGACCCGGTGGCCAGCGCGGCCAGCACGATCGCGCGGCGCTTGACCCGGTCGACGTCGACGCCCAGGTGCTCGGCGCGTGTCTCGCCGAGCGCCAGGGCGTTGAGCGCCGGCGCCAGCGCGATCGCCAGCACGATCGCCCCCAGCACGAGCGGCATCACGGGCGCGAGCGCGCGCCAGGTGCCGGCGGCGAGCGACCCGAGGTTCCAGAAGGTCAGCGTGCGCAACTGCTCGTCGGTCGCGGCGAAGATCAGCAGCCCGACGCCGGCCATCGCGACGGCGTTGATCGCGATGCCCGCCAGCAGCGTGAGCGGCAGCGACAGCACGCCGTGGGCGCGGCCGATGCGGTAGACGATCGCCGTGACGGCGAGGCTGCCGGCGAAGGCCGCCAGCGGCAGCACGTAAGGCGCGAGCGCGTCGCTGCGCATCGACGCGGGAACCACGGCATTGCCCAGGACGATCACGGCGGCGGCGGCCAGCGCCGCACCCGCCGACACGCCGACCAGCGCGGGATCCGCCAGCGGATTGCGAAACAGCCCCTGGGTGAGCGCACCGGCCACCGCCAGTCCCGCGCCGGTGAGCATCGCCAGCAGCAGCCGCGGCGCGCGGATGGTGGTCAGCACGGCGGCGGCCTGGTCCTCGCGGCCATCCGCCGTGCGCAGCCCGGAAAGGATGCGCAACACCTCGGCAGGCGCGATCCGGTAGGCACCGACGCCCAGCGCGACGACCGTCGCCACGGCGAGCGCGAGCGCCAGTGCCGCCAGCGCGAGCGCCGCGGGCACGCGGCGCGCAGGCATCGCGCCGGGCGCGGTCCAGTGGTCGGTGGCGACACTCATGCCAGCGTGCCCAGAAACGCCGCCAGCTCGCGCACCGCCTGCGGCACGCGCGGGCCCCACCCGAGCAGGTACAGGCCATCGCGGGCGAACACCCGCCGCGCGCGCGCCGCCGGCGTGAGCGCCAGCCCGGGTTGCGCCAGAAGACGCTCCTCGCTGCCGAGGGTCTGCACACCCTGGGTGGTGGTCAGGATGACGTGCGGTGCAGCGCCGATCACCGCTTCCGCGGTCAGTGGCCGGTAGCCGCTGAAGCCCGATATGCAATTGGTTCCACCGGCGGCTTCAATCAGCGCATGCGCCGCCGTGCCGTGGCCCGAGACCTGCACGTTGTTCGCCACGTGCGACAGCAAGAACAGCACGCGCGGAGCATCGGCTGCGCGCCGCACGCGCTGCTGCACGGCCTGCCATTGGGCACGCACTTGGGCGGCGAGCGCCTGCCCCTCGGCGTCGCGGCCCAGCGCGGTCGCGATCAGCCGCACGTTGGCGAGCAGCGTGTCGACATCGTGGCCGGTGGCACCGCGCACCAGCGTGACACCGGCACCGCGCAACTGTTCGATCGCCGCCGGCGGCCCGGCCTCGGCGCTCGCAATCACCAGGCTGGGGCGCAGCGACAGCACGCCCTCGGCGGACAGTTGCCGCGCATAGCCGACCTTGGCCGTCTTCTGCGCCGCCTCCGGGAACAGGCTCGTGCTGTCGGTGCCGACGAGTAGATCGCCGGCGCCGAGCCGGTAGACGATTTCGGTCAGCGCGCCGCCGATGCAGACGATGCGCAGCGCGGCCTGCGCGCGCAGCGGCGGCGCAGCCACGGCTGCGGCAAGCGCGCCAAGGATTTGACGGCGCCGCGCCGGGCACGGGCGGCTCACGCGTCGATCTCCGGCAAATCCGCGACCAACGCGCGCCACTCGACGCGCTCGGGCTCGCCCGGCTTGCGCGCGCCGAAGAACAGCGCGATGGTCTCGCCCTCGGCGTCGAACAGCTCCAGCGAGGTCACCGGGCCGTCGGCGGTCGGTTTCTTCACCACCCAGGCGGCGGCGATCGCGTCCTCGCGCAGGTGCAGGTTGAAGTCGGCATCGAGCACGTTCAGCCACGGCCCAATCACCTCGACCCGCCGCACCGGCCCGGTGTGGATCTGGATCATCCCGGGGTTGCCGACGAAGCACATGATCGGGATCGCGTGCCGCGCCGCCTGCTGCAGCAGCAGCCGCGCGGCTCCTTCGCCGACGCGGTAGGCAAAGTCCGTCGGCGCCAGCCGCAGCGCCTGCGTGCGGGCCAGTCCGAACTTGCGCAACAACGGGAAAAACTGGTGCGTGTCGGTCAGCCCGAGCCACGCCTGCTGAAATGCGGCGACATCGATCTCGCGTTCCTCGCGCGGCGCGTCGGGCTGCGGTTTCGGCTCCACCACGAGCAGCGGCGATTGATCGGCGTGCGCGTGACACGCGACGAACTCGTCCCAGGCACCGAGGTCCGACTGCTCCCGCAGGAAGACCTTGTGCACAGCAGCTCCGTGCGCGTCGAAGATCTGCAAGCTGCGCTGGACGCCGCGCGCGGTGTGCTCGGTCACGGCGAAAGCGCATTCCCAGCGGCCGTAGAAGATGCGCAGGTCGATCGCGCAGCCCAGCGCGAGCCCGGTTTCACCCCGGTGTGACATCTTCTCGTAGCGGCCGACCTTTTCGTGCACCGCGTGCGCGTTGCGGGTCAGCGCCATCACTTCGCCGAACGCCGGCAGCTGCTCGAACAGCCTCGGCCAGGGGCCGGCAAGGCGCGTGGCCGACAGTTCGCCTACCGCGCCCACCGCGGCGGCGATCACCTCGGCTTCGGTGACGCCGAGCGCGTGCGCCGCGTCGCGATGGCGCAGCTTGCGGCTGCGGCGCAAGCTCAGAAACTCCGTCAGCAAGGCTCGCGGCGAGGCCGGTCGATCGAGTTCAGCGTACAGGGACTCCATGGCTTGCTCCTTTCAGAAATCGGCGCGCGCGTTCACGGCAAACGTGCGCCCGGGTTGCGTGAAAGCGTCGAGCACGGGGCTGGTCGAAGAAAGCCCGCGGACATCGGTCCACACCCAGTACTTGCGGTCGGTGACGTTGAAGACGCCGGCGTTGATCGCAAGCCACGCGAGCGGCCGCCACGTCAGCGCCAGATCGAGCACGGTTGCGGACGGCGGGATGAACTGCGCCGCCGGCGCCGTGAAGCTGCTGTTGTCCACGTCGCCGGCGCGCTTGCGCGCGGCGTGCCGCACGTCGAGCTTGAGCCGCAGTTCGTCACGCGCACGCCAGGCCACCCCGGCGGAGATCTGCAACGGGTTGATGGAGTTCAGCGGAGCACCGCTGGCGCGGTCTTCCCCCCGCGCCCAGGCGACCGACCCGGTCAGGGTCCAGTCGCGCAGCGGTGACCATTCGCCGACGAGCTCTGCCCCCTCGATGCGCACGTCGCGCAGGTTGACGGACTGGAAGATCGCCGGATCGGACGGCGTGAACGATCCGCGCACGCGCACCTGCTCGATGAAGTCGGCATAGCGGCCGGAGAAGGCCGCCACCGTCAGCCGGCCGCGCTCGCCGCGCAGCTTGGCGCCGACCTCCACCGTCCGGCTGGTCTCCGGTTTCAAATTGGGGTTACCGATCGAGGTGTAATTGGCGGTCGGGTTGCTGAAACCGCTGTTCACCTGCTCGGCGGTCGGCGCGCGGAAGCCCCACGCGGCGTACGTGTAGACGTTGACGCCGTCGCGCGGCAGCCACTGCAGCGCGAGTTTGGGCGAGAGGGCGCTGTCGGACAGCGCGACCGCCGGTCCGGGGAAAAGCGGATCGTTGCGGGGCGCCAGTTCGAACCGGTCGTAGCGCAGCGCCGGCACGACTGCGAAGCGGCCTTCGGCGAGCAGCACTTCGTCCTGCACGAAGGCGCCGAGCAGCGTGTAGTCGGTCGCCGGAAAAGCCTTGGTGGGAAACGTCTCGCCCGGGGCCGGCACGAGCCCGTCGCGCAGACCGTCGTAACGGGTGCGCGCGACGTCCAGCCCGTAGACGAGTCGCTGCGGGGCGCCGAGCTCGAGCCGCTTGTCCAGCTCCAGCATGGCGCCATGGGCGGTCTCTTCGTAGCGCGTGTCGCGCACGCGGTCGGGCGCCGTGTTGCGATCCTCGAACGCTCGCTGGCGGTCCCGCGTGTGCTGCGCGTACGCGGTCCAGCGGACCGAATCGGCTGCGGCCCAGCCGAGGCGGTCGAGGCGCTGGTCGAGGCTCAAGCGCCCGCGGCGGATCGTGTCCTCGGCGGTGAGGGCCAGGGTAGAAGTCGGCCTGGGCGGCGGCGGCGAGACGGCCGATAGGGCGTTGGTGTCGACCGCCTGCCGCAGCCCTTCGACCGTCAGCCGCAGGCGGTTGCCGGGCGCGGCATGCCAGACGAACTTGGACAGCATCGCCACCGAGTCCATCTCCTGCGGGTTGGGGCGCGTGCGGGTGGCGTTCGGCGCGTCGTTGCCGCCTCGGTTGTCGACCTCGTGCCCTCGGCGATAAGTGGCGACCACCATCGCCTCGGCGCCGCCGGCGCGTGTGGCGGCGCTCGCGGTGTTGGCAAAGCCTCGGTCGGCGCTGTCGTAGGCGATGCGGTAGCCGAGGTGGCGGTCGCGGCGGCTGCGCGCCAGCAGGTCCGCCGGATCGGGCGTGGTGAAGGCGACGGCACCGGCCAGCCCGTCGCTGCCGTACAGCGCCGAGGCTGGCCCGCGCAGGATCTCCACCCGCTGCACGGCCGACAGATCGACGTAGTCGCCGCGACCGAAGCTATTGGCGCCGAAGGCAAACGCGTTGGGCACGCGCACGCCGTCGACGAGGATCAGCACGCGGTTGCCCTCGATGCCTCGGATGTTGAAGCCCTCGTTGCCCGCGCGGCCGGTGCCCGGCGGCGCCAGCGTGAAGCGCGCCGGCGCGCGCCGCACCGACACGCCCGGCTCGTCGCGCACGAGATCGCGGATGTCCTCCACCAGGCGCGCGTCGAGCGCGTCGCGCTCGCGCACGCTCACCGCCGCCGGCACTTCG
>CALGWX010000023.1 GCA_937936215.1 uncultured Burkholderiaceae bacterium
ACCCGCTCGATCGAGCGCGCGCGCGGCCGCATCGAGTTCCGCGACGTCAGCTTCGCCTACCCCGGCGGCACCGCGGCGACGCTCGAGCACGTCGATCTCGCGGTGGCGCCGGGCGAGATGGTGGCGCTGGTCGGCCCCAGCGGCGCCGGCAAGACCACGCTGATCAACTTGATCCCGCGCTTCATCCGGCCCACGGGCGGCCGCATCCTCCTCGACGGCATCGACATCGAGGAGCTGCGGCTGGACAGCCTGCGCCGGCAGATCGCGCTGGTATCGCAGGACGTGGTGCTGTTCGACGACACCATCGCCGCCAACATCGCCTATGGCGGCTGCCGCGGTGCCTCGCGCGAGGCGATTCGCGCCGCCGCCGATGCCGCCAACCTGCTGCCCTTCATCGAGTCGCTGCCGAACGGCTTCGACACCCGCATCGGCGAGAACGCGGTCAAGCTCTCCGGCGGGCAGCGGCAGCGGCTGTCGATCGCGCGCGCGCTGCTGAAAGACGCGCCGATCCTGCTGCTCGACGAGGCCACCTCGGCGCTCGACTCGGAATCGGAGCGCTTCATCCAGGCCTCGCTCGACCGCCTGATGAAAGGGCGCACGACCTTCGTCGTCGCCCACCGGCTTTCGACCATCGAGGCCGCCTCGCGCATCGTCGTGCTCGAGGCGGGCCGCGTCGTCGAGATCGGCCGTCACGCGGAGTTGCTGGCGCGTGGCGGCCTGTATTCGCACCTGCATCGCATCCAGTTTTCCACGCCCACGAGGGAGGCCGCCGAATGAGTTCCCCTGCCACCCATGCCCCGTTGCCGATCAGCCGCTTCCCGGTGCCCGAGCTGAAGGACCTGCCCGAGGACATCCGCGAGCGCATCCTCGCCGTGCAGGAAAAATCCGGCTTCGTGCCGAACGTGTTCCTCACGCTGGCGCACCGGCCGGAGGAGTTCCGCGCCTTCTTCGCCTACCACGATGCGCTGATGGAGAAGGAATCGGGCCTGACCAAGGCCGAGCGGGAGATGATCGTCGTGGCCACCAGCGGCGCCAACCGTTGCCCGTACTGCGTCGTCGCCCATGGCGCGATCCTGCGCATCCGCGCCAAGAACCCGCGCGTGGCCGACCAGGTGGCGGTGAACTACCGCAAGGCGGAGATCACGCCGCGCCAGCGGGCGATGCTCGACTTCGCGATGAAGGTGGCCACCGAGTCGCACGCCATTGGCGACGAGGACTTCGCGACCCTGCGTGCCGCCGGGTTCACCGACGAGGACATCTGGGACATCGGCGCGGTGGCGGCGTTCTTCGCGCTGAGCAACCGCATGGCGAACATGATCTCGATGCGGCCCAACGACGAGTTCTATCTGCTCGGTCGGCTGCCGAAGACCGCGTGACGGCGCGCGGCTGCGCCGCGCCGTTCGCGCGGACGTGGCCAGCAGCGGCGATGGCAGCGGTGCGGACGACGCGAGTCGCCGGGCGCTGCGCCGACGGTCGGCTGGCGCGCGGCGGAAAAGTTGCGTCGGCCTGCCACGGTGAGCCGCCGCGGCCGGATCACGGTCGTGCAAGCGGCGATCGACGCTACGCGCCGCCACGTTGCGGCGTGAGTCCGAGACGCCGCCAGGGTTGGGGCGGCCGTCACAGCGGCCCGCCGCGTTTGACGACGCGGGCGCTGCCTGCATGAGCCACGGACCGCCGGTGCCCTCGCTGCACGCGGTCCGCCGCTATGGCCCGGTGGGCGGCATGGAGCGGTACGTATGGGAGCTGACGCGCGCGCTGGCCGACGCCGGCCATCCGGTGACTGTGCTGTGCGAGCGCAGTCATGCGCCGGCGCCCGCCGGCGTGGCGGTGCATGAGCTGGGCGAGGTCGCGCCGCGGCCGCGCTGGCTGGCGCTGCTGCGATTCTCGCGCCGCGTGGCGCGCTGGCTTCGCGATCGTCCACAGCTCGGCGTGATCGTGCACAGCCACGAGCGCCTGGGCGTGCACCACGTCACCACCTTCCACGGGCCGCCGTTCGCGCCGGTGCGCGAACGACCGTGGTGGCGTCGCGCGTCGCTGCGGGTGGCGATGCACTTGTACCTGGAGCGGCGCGAGCTGTGCGCGCCGAGCGTGCGGGCGGTGGTGCCGAACTCGCCGCTGATCGCGCAGGTGCTGTTGCGGCACTACCCGCAGATCGCCAGGCGGCTCACCGCGCCCGTGCCGCCGGGCGTGGCTCCCGGCCCGCAGCGGCCCGCGCGTGCCGTGCCCGCCGATGGCGGCGTGATCGGCTTCGTCGGCCGCGAGTGGCGGCGCAAGGGGCTGGAACAGGCGGTGGCAGTCGTGGCCGAGCTGCGCCGAAAGCGGCCGCACCTGGAGCTTTGGGTGGCGGGGCCGCCGCCCGACGAGGTGGCGCCGCTGTTTGCCGCGTGGCGCGGCGGCTTTCGGCTGCTCGGTTGGAGCGCCGATCCCGGGCTGTATGCGCAAATCGACCTGCTGCTGCACCCGGCGGGCGCCGAGCCGTATGGGATGGTGGTGGCCGAGGCGATGGCCGCCGCCGTGCCGGTGGTCATCTCCGACCGCTGCGGCATTGCGGCTGAGGTGGGGGCCGAATCGGGCCGCGTGCTGCCGGCGGATGCGCTGGTGAGCGACTGGGTGGCGGCGTGCGAGTCGCAACTGGCGCGCACCGACCCGCCGCCGCGCTTTGCCCGCGACTGGGCGCAGGTCGCTCGCGAGCAGGTGGCGATCTATCGCGAGCGGGTGGGAAGGCTGCCCGGCGCTTGACGGGACCGTCACGCCACGGTCGGTGCGCGGCCGGTCGCGGCGATGACGGCGCGAACAGGCTGCACTCTCGGCGCCTGATCTCGGGCACGCCGTCGCCAATCGCCGGCGTCGGCGAGGCGGCTGGGGGCTGCCGCAGGCCAACCGCGGCGGTCCGCGCCGAATGGCCTCTCGTCCGGCGCAGCCGCGGGGCACTTCTTCCGCCGCGGCGCAGGCGCCAGCGCGGGCGCCGTGGCCAGCCGGGGGCGCGCCCTACATCAGCACGATGTCGTACTGCTCCGGCGTGTAGACGGTCTCGACCTGCATCGACACCGGCTTGCCGATGAAGTCCGACAGCATCGCCAGCGACTGCGACTCCTCCTCGAGGAACATGTCGACCACCGTCTGCGAAGCGAGGATGCGGAACTCCTTGGTCTCGGCGAACTGGCGCGCCTCGCGCAGGATCTCGCGCAGGATCGCGTAGCACACCGTGCGCGCGGTCTTGATCTCACCGCGGCCCTGGCAGGTCGGGCACGGCTCGCACAGGACGTGCGCCAGCGACTCGCGCGTGCGCTTGCGCGTCATCTCCACCAGGCCGAGCTGGGTGAAGCCATTGACGGTGATCCGCGTGCGGTCACGGGCCAGCGCCTTGCGCAGCTCGGCGAGCACCGCCTCGCGGTGCTCGGCATTGGCCATGTCGATGAAGTCCACGACGATGATGCCGCCGAGGTTGCGCAGGCGCAGCTGGCGGGCGATCGCCTGCGCCGCCTCCAGGTTGGTCTTGAACACCGTGTCGTCGAAGTTGCGCGTGCCCACGTAGGCGCCGGTGTTCACGTCGATGGTGGTCATCGCCTCGGTCTGGTCAATGATCAGGTAGCCGCCGCTTTTCAGCTCGACGCGGCGCGCCAGCGCGCGCTCGATCTCGTCCTCGACCTGGTACAGGTCGAACAGCGGCCGCTCGCCGGCGTAGTGCACCAGCTTGTCGACCACCTTGGGCACGTACTGGCGGCCGAACTCCTGCAGGGCGAGGAAGTTCTCGCGCGAGTCGACCTGGATCGAGGTCGTCTCGTCGGTGGCCACGTCGCGCAGCACCCGCTGCGCCAGCGACAGGTCCTCGTACAGCAGCGCCGGCGCCGGCCGCTTCGCCGCCGCCTCGCGGATCTGCGCCCAGCGCAGCCGCAGGTAGGCGATGTCGGCGGCCAGTTCCTCCTCGCTCGCGTCCTCGGCGCTGGTGCGGACGATGTAGCCGCCGGTTTCCTCCGCTGGCAGCAGGCGAGTGAGCTTGTCGCGCAGCGTGGCGCGCTCGGCCTCGTCCTCGATGCGCTGCGACACGCCGATGTGCGGCTCCTGCGGCAGGTAAACCAGCATGCGGCCGGCGAGGCTCACCTGCGTGGACAGGCGCGCGCCCTTGGTGCCGATCGGGTCCTTGACCACCTGCACCAGGATCGCGTCGCCCTCGCGGATCAGGCGCTCGATCGGCGGCGGCCGCTCGCCCGCGTGCTGCCGGTGCTCGAGGATATCCGCCACGTGCAGGAAGGCGGCGCGCTCCAGGCCGATGTCGACGAACGCCGACTGCATGCCCGGCAGCACGCGCGCCACCTTGCCGAGGTAGATGTTGCTGACGATTCCGCGCGAGGCCGCGCGCTCGATGTGCAGCTCCTGCACGACGCCGGCCTGCATCACCGCAACGCGGGTCTCCTGCGGCGTGATGTTGATGAGGATGTCGTCCATGAGCTTGGGCGGACGAGCTGTACGCGATGCTTCGCATCGCACGTGCACCTCGTCCGGAAAAATTGGCGTGGTCGCCTTGGGGCGGCCCGGCGGCGACC
>CALGWX010000024.1 GCA_937936215.1 uncultured Burkholderiaceae bacterium
GATGCCGCCGGACAGGCCGATGATGGCGCCGGGAAAGCCGTTCTTGCCAAGGTAATCGCGCACGCCGAGGGTGAGCGCGCCGTAGGCCTGTTGCTCCAGCGGGCCGTGCTCGGCGCAGGGGCCGGCTTGCGGCGCGCCTTCGACGAAAGCGGCCAGCAGCAGGTGCTCCTCGAACTGCGGCGCCATGGCCGCCAGCCGGCCGTCGCGGTCGAGCACGAACGAGGCGCCGTCGAAGACCAGTTCGTCCTGGCCGCCGACGAGATTCGCGTACACCAGCGCCAGGCCCGCGCGCGAGACGTTCTCGCGCATCTTGTCCAGCCGCAGCGCGGTCTTGCCGAGGTGATACGGCGAGCCGTTGGGCACCAAGAGGACCTGCGCGCCGGCGGCGCGCGCGGCTTCCGGCGCGTACGGGTACCAGGTGTCCTCGCAGATGTTGATGGCGAAGCGCGTGCCCTTGACGTCGAACACGAATGGACGGTTGTCGGGCGTGAAATAGCGCTGCTCGTCGAAGACGTCGTAATTGGGCAGGTCGTGCTTGCAGTAGCTGCCGGCCACGCGGCCCTGCCGCAGCAGCGAGGCGGCGTTGAAGCGCTGCCCCTCGCGCGCCAGCGGGTGGCCGACGATCACCGCCAGTTCGGGGAACTGCAATAGTTGCGCCGCGAGCTTGTCCAGCGCGGCGTCGACCGCTCCGTAGAATGCGCGCCGCAGCAGGAGGTCTTCCGGCGGATAGCCGGTCAGCGCCAGTTCGGGGGTAAGCAGGATGTCGGCGCCGGCCGCTGCCGCGCGCCGTGCCGCATCGACGATCCGCCGGCTGTTGCCTTCCAGATCGCCGACCGTGCAGTTGATCTGCGCGACGGCGACGACGACCCGCGAACTCATCGACTCGGCTGATTTCCTTGGCGACCGATTATTGCACGCAGGTCCTCGACGACCCGGCGCGCATCGACCGCAGCGCGTGGAACGCGCTCGTGGCGGCGGATGCCGAGGCCAATCCATTCCTGCGCCACGAATTCCTCGCCGCGCTGACGGCCAGCGGCGCCGCCGCGGCCGCCAGCGGCTGGCAGCCACGGTTCCTGCTGCTTGCCCAGGGCGACCGGCTCGTCGCCGCCGCGCCGCTGTACGCCAAGGACCACTCCTACGGCGAATACGTCTTCGACTGGTCGTGGGCGGAGGCGTACCACCGCGCCGGGCTGGCGTACTACCCCAAGTGGCTGGTCGCGGTGCCGTTCACCCCGGTGCCCGGCGCGCGACTATTGGCTCGCGATGTCGCCTCGCGCGAGCGGCTGGCCGCCGCGCTGATCGCGCACGCGCGTGAAAGCGGCCTGTCGTCGCTGCACGTGCTGCTGCCGCCGGCGCGCGACGTCGACGTCCTTGCCCGCGCCGGCATGCTCGTCCGCGACGGCGTGCAGTTTCACTGGCGCAATTGCGGCTACGCGAGCTTCGACGACTTCCTGGCGGCGCTGTCGCAGGACAAGCGCAAGAAGATCCGCGCCGAGCGGCGCAAGGTGCGCGAGGCGGGCGTGGGGCTCGAGCGCCGCGTCGGCCGCGAGATCACCGAGGACGACTGGCGCTTCTTCTTCCGCTGCTACCTCGCCACTTACCGGGCGCACTTCTCGTCGCCGTACCTGAACCTCGACTTCTTCCTGCGCATCGCCGAGTCGATGCCGGAGAACCTGCTGCTGGTGCTGGCGCGGCGTGACGGCCAGCCGGTCGCCTCGGCCCTGGGCGTGTTCGACGCGCAGCACTCCGAGCCGCGCCTGTACGGCCGCTACTGGGGGGCGGTCGAGCCGGTCTCGTGCCTGCACTTCGAGTGCTGCTACTACCAGATGATCGAGTTCGCCATCGAGCGCCGGCTCGCCTGGTTCGAAGGCGGCGCGCAGGGCGCGCACAAGCTGGCGCGCGGGCTCGACCCGGTGCCGACGCAGTCCGCGCACTGGCTGGCGCACCCGGGGATGCGTCAGGCCGTGGCGCGGTTCCTGCAGCGCGAGCGCGCCGGCGTGGCGGCGGCGATCGACGAACTGAACGAGCACCGGGCGTTCAGGAACGCATCCGACTGAAGCGCCACCGCCGAGTTCGCGCGACGCGGCGTGAGGCGTCGCTGCGCGTGACCCGCCGGCGAGCCTTGCGACGGTCCGCGTCGCCGCGCTGCGCCGCAGCCCTGAGTGCGGTTGCCAGCGGAATGGCGGTCGTTGCGCGAGGCGGCGCGGCCGCGCCCACGCCGCGCAGCGTACCGGCGTTGCGGCGGCGAGGCCGCGAGGGCGCAGCATTGCCGGGCGCAAGCGGCTACCGGCGCGACCGGCTGCCGATCGCCGCGTCCGGCTCAAAACGCCGGCTTCGGCGACGCCGCCTGGTAGGCCTCGACCGCGGCCATGATCTCGCGCCGCGCCTCGTCCGGCCCTTCCCAGCCGACGATCCTCACCCACTTGCCGGGCTCGAGGTCCTTGTAGTGCTCGAAGAAGTGCGTGATCTGCGCGATGCGCTCGGGCGAGATGTCGTCGACCTTGCGCCAGTGCTTGTACCAGGGCAGGCACTTGTCGATCGGCACCGCGAGCAGCTTGGAGTCGCCGCCGCCCTCGTCCTCCATCTTGAGCACGCCAAGCGGACGGCAGCGAACCACCACGCCGGCGGTCAGCGGAAACGGCGTGATCACCAGCACGTCGACCGGATCGCCGTCGTCGGCGATCGTGTGCGGGATGTAGCCGTAGTTGCACGGGTAGTGCATCGCCGTGCCGATGAAGCGGTCGACGAAGATCGCGCCGGTTTCCTTGTCGACCTCGTACTTGATCGGATCCGAGTGCGCCGGGATCTCGATGATGACGTTGAAGTCGTCCGGCAGCGCGCGGCCGGCGTTGACGCGGTCCAGTCCCATGAATGGCTTCCTCCCCGTGGCAACGCATTCTAGGCGAGCGCCATTTGGCGGCCGCGGCGACCCGCGCCGATAATCGGTCGCAGAAACCGTTGGGGAGGAGATCATGGACGGCGGATGGCGCGCCGGCGACGGCCGGCATCACTTCATCGGCAACCGCTGGGTCGAGGCCGCCGGCGGCGAGTCGCTGCCGGTGGTCGATCCTTCGACCGGCGAGGCCTTCGCGTCGATCGCGCGCGGCGGCGGCGCCGACGTCGACGCCGCGGTCGCCGCCGCCCGTGGCGCCTACGGTGACGCCGGCGAAGGCCCGTGGGGCCGCACCCCGGCCAGCGAGCGCGGCCGGCTGCTGGCCAGGCTGTCGCAGCGCGTGCTCGAGCGCGCCGACGAACTCGCCCGCCTGGAGTCGCGCACCACCGGCAAGCCGCTGAGGCAGGGCCGCGCCGATGTCGCCGCGGCGGCGCGCTACTTTGAGTTCTACGCCGGCGCCGCCGACAAGCTGCACGGCGAGACGCTGCCCTACGCCGCCGGGATGACGGTGCTGACGCTGCGCGAGCCGCACGGGGTCACCGGCCACATCATCCCGTGGAACTACCCGCTGCAGATCTTCGGCCGCAGCGTCGGCGCGGCGCTGGCGGCCGGCAACGCCTGCGTGGTCAAGCCGGCGGAGGACGCCTGCCTGTCGCTGCTGCGCGTGGCCGAACTGGCCGCCGAGGCCGGCCTGCCCGACGGCGCGCTGAACATCGTCACCGGCCTCGGCCACGAGGCCGGCGCGGCGCTCGCCGCCCACGCGGGCATCGACCACGTCTCGTTCACCGGCTCGCCGGTCACCGGGACCAAGGTGGCGCAGGCCGCCGCCGCGCACCACTGCCCGGTGACGCTCGAACTCGGCGGCAAGTCGCCGCAGCTCGTCTTCGCCGACGCCGATCTCGACGCCGCGGTGCCGGTGATCGTCAACGCCATCATGCAGAACGCCGGCCAGACCTGCTCGGCCGGCAGCCGGCTGCTGGTCGAGCGGCCCGTCTACGAGGAGGTGCTCGGTCGCGTCGGCGCGGCGATCCGCGCGCTGAAAGTGGGCCCGGCGCTCGACGACCTCGACCTCGGCCCGCTGATCCGCCGCTCGCAGCAGCAGCGGGTGTGGGACTTCCTGTCGCAGGCGCACGCCGACGGCATCGAGGTCTTCGCGCAGGGGGAGATCGTCGACTCCGCCCCAGAGAGCGGCTTTTACCAGGCGCCGACGCTGCTGCGCGACGTGCCAGCCGCGCATCCGATCGCGCAGGAGGAGATCTTCGGCCCGGTGCTGGCGGCGATGCCCTTCGACGACGAGGAGCAGGCGGTGCGGCTCGCCAACGGCACGCGTTACGGCCTGGTGGCCGGCGTGTGGACGCGCGACGGCGGCCGGCAGCTGCGGCTGGCGCGGCGGCTGAATTGCGGCCAGGTATTCGTCAACAACTACGGTGCTGGCGGCGGCATCGAGCTGCCCTTCGGCGGCGTCAAGTCGAGCGGCTACGGGCGCGAGAAGGGCTTCGAGGGCCTGCTCGGCTTCACGCGGCTGAAGACGGTCGCCGTGCGGCAC
>CALGWX010000025.1 GCA_937936215.1 uncultured Burkholderiaceae bacterium
GACGCGCAGGCTGTCGCGCTCGACGTCGACGTACAGCGACAGCACCGGCAGCACGCGGCCGGCGTCGAGCGAGTACGCCGCGATCCACGGCTCGGGCAGCATCGTGATCTTCAGCCCCGGCGCGTAGACGGTCGACATGCGACCGCGCGCGGCGGCGTCGACCGGATCGCCGCGGCGGATCGCCACTGCCGGGGCGGCAATGTGGATGCCCACCCGCACGCGCTCGGCGCCGAACTGCACCGAGAAGGCATCGTCGATCTCGGTGGTGGCCGAGTCGTCGATCGCGAAGGCGGGCACCGGTGCCAGCGGCAAGACCTCATCGGCCGGCGGCGGCGCGGGCAGGCTGGCGGGAAAGCCCGTGCCCTGCGGAAAGGCCGTGGCGAGGAAGCTGTCGCGGTGCCAGCGATAAGGCGAGGCGATCGCCCCCCTTGCCAGCAGCAGCCGCAGCGGCGACAGGTGCAGGTCCGCCGCGGCCTGCTCGACCGCCTTGAACTCGATGCCGTTCTTGTCCGGCCTGATGAGCAGCGCCACGCCAAGCGCGGCGATGGCCTCCGGCAGCTCGCCCGCCTTCAGCATCTCCACGTAGCGCTGCTTCTGCTCTTCCTGCTGCCGGCGCCGCTCGATCGTCGCCAGCGCCTGCTTGAGGATCTCTGGCGGCGCCGGGCGGAAGCGGCCGCGCCCCTTGCGGTGGAAGTACACCGGCGCCCCATGCAGCTTGAGCAGGATGGCGGTGGCCTCGACCGCCGTCGGCGGGTGGCCGAAGTACTCCCGCGCCAGCTCCTCGAAGCCGAACTCCTCCTGCGGCGCGCACTCCCACAGGAAGTCGAGGTCGATGCCCTCGGCCTGCGCCTGCGCCGCCGGCAGCAGCGCCGCCGGGGCTGGCATGTCGAAGCGAAGCAGTACGTGCGACGCGCGTACCTTCGCGCGCTTGCCGCTGGCCGTCTCGACCTGGAACGACGAGTCGGTGGCCGACAGCACCGTGCCGGCCTTGAAGCTGCCGTCGTCGTCAAAAAGGAGATGCACGGGCCTCATCGATTACAGGCCGGCGATGAAGTTCTTGATGCCGCGCAGGATCAGCTCGACCGCCACCGCCGCCAGCACCAAGCCGAGCAGCCGCTCGAAGGCCACCGTCACCCGCTCGCCGAGCAGCCGCATGATCCGTTCCGCGAAGGCCAGCACCACGCTGCTCACCGCCATCACCACCGCGATCGCTGCCACCCACTGCCAGCTGCGCGCCGGGTCCCGCGACACCAGCATCAGCACCGTGGCCAGCGCCGAGGGGCCGGCGAGCGCCGGCACTGCCAGCGGGACGATGAACGGCTCGCCGCCGGGCGGATGGCCGTAGATGCCCTCGGCCGGCGGAAACACCATCCGCAGCGCCACCAGCATCAGCACCACGCCGCCGCCGATCTGCAGGCTCAGTTCCGACAGGCCGAGCAGGCGCAGAAAAGGGCCGCCGACGAACACGAAGGTCGCCAGCACCAGAAAGGCGATCAGGCACTCGCGCAGGATGATGGCGCGCCGCCGCTCGCGCGGCACGTCCTGCAGGGCGCTGATGAAAATGGGGATGTTGCCGACCGGGTCGCAGACGATCAGCAACAGCACCACCGCGGAGACGAAGCTCGCGTCCATCAGCCGATGTCCAGTTCCTTCCCGCCGCTGGCCGCCAGCAGCGCGGCCGGCGCGATGGGAAAGACGCAAAGCGGCGTCCCGCCGGCCGCCCACACGGTGTCGAAGCGCCGCAGCGACGCATCGACGAAAGTGACCAGCGGCCCCGGATGCGCCAGCGGCGCCACCCCGCCGATGGCGAAGCCGCTGGCCTCGCGCACGAACTCCGGCCGGGCGCGCTCGATTGGCTCGCCGAGCGCCGCCGTGACGCGGCCCTCGTCGACGCGGCGGTCGCCGGCGGCGATCACCAGCACCGCGCGCCCCGAGGCGGCGGCGCGGAACACCAGCGACTTGGCGATGCGGCCGACCTCGATGCCGAGCGCATCGGCGGCCTGCTGCGAGGTGCGCGCCGCCACGCGCAGCTCGACGACGCGGCTGGCGAGGCCCAGCGCGTCGAGCGCGTTTTGCACCCGCTGCGCGGACGCGGGCAGCGACCTGGCGTTAGCGGTCATGGCCTGGGCTCCGGCAGCGGCGGCAAGCAGGACGACGCGGTCGCGCCTGCCGTCCGAGGGCGCGCCGGCGGGCCGCCCGTCGACATGGGCTGACCGACAGCGGAGGCTGCACGCACTGCCGAGGAGCGCGCCAACCGGCCGCCGGTCGACCGTCTGCCGTGGTGATCGCAGCGCATGCGGAGGCGGCGCTAACCGATCCCGCAGAACGCGAGCACTTCGTCGACGTAGTCGGCGAAGTCGCTAATCTGGTGGTCGGAGCCCTCGATGATCCGCTGCCGGCAGCCCGCGTACTTCGCCGCCATCGTGCGCCAGTCGATCACCTCGTCGCCGGTGGCGGCGATCAGGAAGTAGCGCTCCGGCCGCGTGATCGTTGGCGTGTCCAGCGCGCGCAGCTCGTCCATGTACTCCGGCTTGATCTCCACCGTCTGGTCGGAGAAGAACACCGGCTGCACGCCGACGTGGTCGCGCAGGTCCTCGAAGGGCGTGATCGCCGGATTCAGCAGCACGGCGCGGCAGCCGGTGCGCTCGGCAAGCCAGGTGGCGTAGTAGCCGCCGAGCGAGGAGCCGACCAGCGCCAGGTGGCTTTCGTCCTCCAGCCGCGCGGTGGCGTCGATCAGCCGCGCCGCCGCGCGCGGCGAGGCCGGCAGCTGCGGGCAGACGAAATCGTCCTCGCGGCCGCGCGCGGCCAGCGCCGAGCGCAGCAGCTGCGCCTTCTTCGACTGCGGCGAGGAGCGGAAGCCGTGCAGGTACAGGATCACGCGGCGCGCTCCCGCGGCGCGGCGAGCCGCTGCAGCAGCCGGCCGTGCACGCCGCCGAAGCCGCCGTTGCTCATCACCAGCACGTGGTCGCCGGCGCGGGCGGCGGCCGCGACCGCGCCGACCAGCGCCTCGAGGTCGTCGAAGCTCCTCGCGCGCGCGCCGAGCGGCGCCAGCGCCTGCGCCGGCTCCCACCCGAGCGCGTTCTTGCCGCTGCGCTCGCCGTAGCAGAAGACGAGGTCGGCCTCGCGCAGGCTGTCGGGCAGGCGGGCGCTCATCGTGCCCAGCTTCATCGTGTTCGAGCGCGGCTCGAGCACGGCCAGGATGCGCGCGCGGCCAACGCGTCGGCGCAGGCCGGCCACGGTCGCCTCGATCGCCGTCGGGTGGTGCGCGAAGTCGTCGTAGACGGTGACGCCGCCCACCACGCCGCGAACCTCGAGCCGGCGCTTGACGCCGCCGAACCGCGCCAGCGCCTCGATGGCCGCCGCTGGCGCCACGCCCGCGTGCCGCGCGGCCGCGATCGCCGCCAGCGCGTTGGCTCGGTTGTGCGCGCCGGCCAGCGGCAGGGGGAGCCGCCCGAACCCCTGGCCGCCACAGGCCACCTCGAAGGCATGGCTCGCGCCTTCTTCGATGTCGCGCGCGTGCCAGCCGTCGTCGACGTCGAAACGCTCCAGTTGCGACCAGCAGCCGCGCGCCAGCACGCGCGCCAGCGCCGCGTCCGCCCCGTTGACGATGAGCCGCCCCGTCGCCGGAACCGTGCGCACCAGGTGATGGAACTGCGTCTCGATCGCCGCCAGGTCGGGAAAGATGTCGGCGTGGTCGTACTCGAGGTTGTTCAGCACCGCCGTGCGCGGAAAGTAATGGACGAACTTGCTGCGCTTGTCGAAGAAGGCAGTGTCGTACTCGTCCGCCTCGATGACGAAGAAAGCGGAGCCGCCCGGCCGCGCCGAGACGCCAAATTCGGCTGGCACGCCGCCGATGAGAAACCCCGGCGCCAGCCCGACGTGCTCGAGGATCGCCGCCAGCATCGACGAAACCGTCGTCTTGCCGTGCGTGCCGGCCACCGCCAGCACCCAGCGGCCGCGCAGCAGGTTCTCGCCGACCCACTGCGGCCCGGAGATGAACCGCGCTCCCGATTCCAGAATGGCTTCCATCAGCGGGTTGCCGCGGCTGACCACGTTGCCGATGACGAAGAGGTCCGGCCGCAGCCGCAGCTGATCGGCGCCGAAGCCCTCGATCACCTCGATGCCGGCGGCGGCGAGCTGCTCGCTCATCGGCGGATAGACATTGGCATCGCAACCGGTGACGCGGTGGCCGGCGGCCAGCGCCAGCTGCGCCACGCCGCCCATGAAGGTGCCGCAGATGCCGAGGATGTGCAGATGCAAGGGTCGGTCCGGCAATAGGGGAGCGGTAGTGTAAGCGGCGGCCTTCGCTAGACTGCCGGGATGTTTCGTCCCGGAAGCGAGGCCGAAGGCCGCGACGAGCTGACGCTCGAAATGGCGGCCGCCGCGGCGCGCCTGATCGCGGAGGACGGCTGCGACTACGCCACCGCCAAGCGCAAGGCAGCCGAGCTCGTGCTGGGCAGCGGCGCGCGCGGCCGCTGGCCGGAGAACGACCTTGTCGAGACCGAGCTGCGCCGCTACCTGCGCACCTTCGGCGGGCCAGCGCACGCCGCCCTGCTGGCCGAGCTGCGCGGCGCGGCGCTGGCGCTGATGGAATACCTGGCCGCCTTCAACCCGCACCTGGTCGGTGCCGTGCTCAACGGCACCGCCACCGAGCACTCGGCGCTGCACCTGCACCTTTTCACCGACAGCGCCAAGGACGTCGAGATGTTCCTGCTCAACGAGGGGGTGCGCTTCGCGGTCGAGGAGGCCGACGAGGCGAGCGGCGCGCTCGAGTGCATCCGTTTGCGGGTGCCGCGGCGCGTGTTTCGCGCCGCGGGCGCGGCGCCGCAGGCCGTGCTCAGCGTGCTGCCGACCGACGCGGTGCGGGTGGCGGCCCGCTTCCGCTCCAGCGACGAGACGCTGTCGCCGATCGAGCGCTCGGGCCGCGCCGGCATCGCCGCCGTCCGCGCCCTGCTCGCGGCCGCGGACGGCCAATGACGCGGCGGCCGCTGTTGCTCGTCGCCGCCGCCGGCGTGCTCGCCGCCGGCGTCGGCGCGGCCTTGAACTGGTGGCGCACGGAGCCGTCGCCGGTGGCAGCCGGCGCGACCGAGGCCTTCTTCGCCGCCAGCTTCCCCGACGCCGACGGCGTGACCCAGCCGCTGGCGCAATGGCGCGGCCGGCCGCTGGTGGTCAACTTCTGGGCGACCTGGTGCCCGCCCTGCGTGGAAGAGATGCCGGACCTGCAGCGCATCCGCGACGCTTACCGGCCGCGGGGCGTGGAGGTGATCGGGCTGGGGATCGACAACGCCCAGAAGATCGCCGAGTTCCGCGTCCGCCACCGGCTGACCCTGCCGCTGCTGGTGGCCGGGGTCGGCGGCAGCGACCTGAACCGCTTGCTCGGCAACAGCGGCGGCGCGCTGCCGTACACGGTGCTCATCGGCACCGATGGGCGCGTTCGCGAACGCCATCTCGGCCAGGTCAAGCGCGAGCAGTTGCGCCGCTGGCTCGATGCGGCGCTGGCCAGCGGCTGAACCGCCGCGCTGGACAGGCTGCGGGCAAAAGACCACAATCCGCTTCCATTTTTACCGATCCGCGCTTTTTTTAGCCGAACTGCGGCCGAACCATGCCCCGCCACGTGCTCGTCATCCATGGCCCGAACCTCAATCTGCTCGGCACGCGGGAGCCGCAGACCTATGGCTCGACCACGCTGGCCGACATCGAGCGCGAGCTGGCGGAGCACGCGGCCCGGCACCAGGCGCGGGTGACGAGCTTTCAGAGCAACCACGAAGGTGCCCTGGTCGACCGCATCCACAGCGCCCGCAACGAAGGGGTCGACTTCATCGTCATCAACGCTGGGGCACTGACCCACACCAGCATCGCCCTGCGCGACGCCTTAGCTGCCGTCGGCATCCCCTTCATCGAGGTCCACCTGTCCAATGTCCACCGGCGGGAGGCGTTTCGCCACCACTCGTATCTGGCGGATCTGGCCGTGGGGGTGATCGCCGGGCTCGGCTGGCGCGGCTATGTCTACGCGCTGCACTACGCGATCGACCTGGAAACGGAGTGAACGCGGCCGCCGCGGGAGAACCCATGGACTTGCGCAAGCTGAAAACGCTGATCGACCTCGTCGCCGAGTCGGGCATCGCCGAAATCGAGGTGACCGAGGGCGAAGACAAGGTCCGCATCGTCAAGCACCCGGCGACCATGGTCGCCGCGCCGACGCCGGCGCCAGTGCAGACCGTGGTGGCGGCGCCGGTGACGGCGCCTCCCGCGCCCGCGGCGGCGCCACCGCCGGCCGGCGCCGAAGCGGCGGAGGCGGTCAAGGGCCACCTGGTCAAGTCGCCGATGGTCGGCACCTTCTACCGCTCGCCCAGCCCGGGGGCCAAGCCGTTCGTGGAGGTGGGCCAGGCGGTCAAGCCCGGCGACACGCTGTGCATCATCGAGGCCATGAAGCTGCTCAATGAGATCGAGGCCGAGGTCGCCGGCGAGGTGAAGGAGATCCTGGTCGAGAACGGCCAGCCGGTCGAATACGGCCAACCCCTGTTCGTGATTGCCTAGCTGGGCCGGCAGCGTGGCCAACGTGAACCCAGCCATCGTCGGGCGCCGAATCGCGAGCAGGCTCGCGCGACATCGCCCACCCTTTGCCGCGACCGGCTGAGGCAGGCCGGAGACGCCAAGCGCCGCGCCAGGCGGCTGCCCACCCACCGATGTTCGGAAAGATCCTGATCGCCAACCGCGGGGAAATCGCCCTGCGCATCCAGCGCGCCTGCCGCGAGATGGGTATCACCACGGTGGTGGTGCACTCGGAAGCGGACACCGATGCCAAGTACGTCAAGCTC
>CALGWX010000026.1 GCA_937936215.1 uncultured Burkholderiaceae bacterium
GCCTCGAAGGGATGGGCGGCCGCGCCGATCTTCAGGAAGGCGCGGCCGGCCGTGGCCTCGACCCGATAGGCTGCGGCAATGTCGCCGCCGCCGACGGCCTGCAGCCCCTGCAGCCCGCCGAGCCCGGCGGCCCGCAACGCCGCTTCGGCTACCCGGCGTGGCGCGACTGCCACCTCAGCCTCCGAACAGGCTCTTCAGTTCGTCCAGCGGACGCACCTTGAGCACGTCGAGCAGGTTGTTGAACTGGTCGGTCCACAGCGAAAAGCCGGGCGCCGGCGGCAGCGGCTCGGCGCGCTCGGCCAGGCGTGGGTCCTGCAGCGCCCTGGGGTCGCGCGCCAGCAGCACCCAGTCGGTGTTCGAGGCGGTGCGGTCGTCCTGCGGCGTGTCCGACACCAGCTTGGCGGTGAGCCCCGTCGCCTGCGCGATGTTGGCCAGCACCGGCTTGAGGTCGAGAAAGCGGTTGGAAATGTGCACGGCGATGATGCCGTCCGGCGCGATGTGCCGCGCGTACAGCTCGATCGCCTCGCGGGTGATCAGGTGCACGGGGATCGAGTCGCTGGAGAAGGCGTCGATGGCAAGCACGTCGTAGCCGCGGCCGCCGTTTTGCTTCAGCTCCCGCTCCAGCGACAGGCGCGCGTCGCCCAGCACGAAGTCGAGCGCGGCCGGCGTGGCGCCGAGGTAAGTGAAGTGGCGGCGCGCGATCGCCAGTACCTCGGGATCGAGCTCGTAGAAGCGCAGCGTGTCGCCGGCGCGCCCGTAGGCCGACAGCGTGCCCACGCCGAGGCCGACGAAGCCGAGCTTGACCGGCCCGTTGGCCTGCTTGGCGGCGATGGCCAGGCCGATGCCCGAGCTGCGCGCGTAATAGGTGCCGGGCTCGAGCTTGTCCTCGGCGCGGGTGAACTGCTCGCCGTGCAGGATCACGCCGTGCAGCAGGCGGCGCACCTGGTTGTCGCCACTGCCGGTCTCGCGCACGCGCAGCGTGCCATAGAAGCTGCGCTGCATGACGATCGTGTTCTCCTTCAGGAAGCCGACGTAGTGCCAGCCCGAATACGCGGTGGCCACCATCGCCACGATGGCCGGGCCGATCAGCGTGCGGTTGCCGAGCACGAGCCAGGCCGCCAGCGCGGACAGGGCGAACAGCGCCAGCGGCAGCTCGTAGTAGGCGTTGAACACGCGCGGCGCGATCAGGCCCACCGCCAGCCCGCCGAGCGCGCCTCCGGCCGCCAGCGTCAGGTAGAAGTGGGTGAGCCAGCGCGGCGACGGCTTGGCGTGCGCCAGTTCGCCGTGGCAAGAAAGGCACGCGAAGAACAGCCCGATCGAGTACAGCGGCACCGCCAGGCCGATGTCGAGCACGCCGCGGCTGGCCGACAGGCCCCAGCTCATCGACACCACGAGCACCAGGGTGGGAAACAACCACCAGCGCCGCTCGTACCAGCCGCGCCCGCCGCGGCCCTCGAAGGCGAGCACGAAGGTCAGCAGGTAAAGCGTCAGCGGCAGCACCCACAGGAACGGCACCGAGGCGATGTTCTGCGTCACGTGCGCGGTGGTGGCCAGCAGCATCACCGAGCCGAGGCCGGAGAGCGCCAGCCACAGCGCGTAGTCGGCAAGCCCCGGCGGACGCTCGGCGGCCGCCGCCCCGGCCGCAGCGGTGCTCCGGCGCCGCGTGGCGTGCTCGGCGGCACACTGCGGGAAGGACGCCGCCGTCGCCGCGTTCGTCGCTGCCGCCTCGCGCCCCGCAAGCCAAAGGGCTTCGGCACCCGCGGCCCGCTCGGCGCCGGTCGCTGCGTCCGCCGCGATCGCCAACGCGCCCGCCGCGCCCGCACCGCGCGCCAGAGCGGCATCGACCGCCGGCAAGGGAAGCGCCGGGTTCCGCGCCGCCTCCGTCGCGCCGTCCGAGGCCGCGGCCATCGCGCTCGCGCCCGGCATTTCCGGCGCCGCCGCCGCGCTGGCCAGATACACCGGCGCGCCCGCCTCCTCCTGCAGCGCCCGTTGCGCGCGCCAGGCGGTGATCGCGCAAGCCACCGCAAACACGGCGTAGCCAGCGCTCCACGCATAGGCCTGCGCCCGCGAGGTCGCGAACGGCTCGATCACGAACGGAAACGCCAGCAGCCCGACGAGCGAGCCGAAATTCGACAGCGCGAACAGCCGATAGACCGTCTTCTCGGGGAAGCGGTGCGCGATCCAGCGCTGCAGCAGCGGCCCGGTCGACGACAGCAGGAAGTACGGCAGGCCGATGGTGGCCGCCAGCAGGGCGAGGATGGCGAAGGCCGCGTCTTCGTCGCCGCCGGGCTTGAAGACCTCGCGGGCGATGATCGGCAGGAACAGCAGGCTTGCCGCCAGCAGGCCGATGTGGATGCGCGCCTGCGACCGCGGCGCGGCGCGGGTGGTCAGCAGGTGCGCATAGGTGTAGCCGCCGAGCAGCACCACCTGGAAGAACAGCATGCAGGTGGTCCACACCGCGGCGGCGCCGCCGAACCACGGCAGGATCTGCTTGGCGATGATCGG
>CALGWX010000027.1 GCA_937936215.1 uncultured Burkholderiaceae bacterium
CCGGCCCGCTGACCCTCGTGTTGCCGCGCTCGTGGCGCGCGCACGACGCGCTCACTGGCGGGCAGGCGAGCGTAGGCCTGCGCTGCCCGGCGCATCCGTCGGCGCAGGCGCTGCTGGCGGCGTTCGTCCGCCGCAAGGCCGACGGGGCGGCGGCGATCGCCGCGCCGAGCGCCAACCGCTTCGGCCGCATCAGCCCGACGAGCGCCGCGCACGTGCGCGCCGATCTCGGCGAGAAGCCCGAGGGCGCGGTCGACCTGATCCTCGACGGCGGGCCGTGCCCGGTCGGCATCGAATCGACGATCGTCGACCTGACCGCCGCCGCGCCGCGGCTGCTCCGGCAGGGGGCGGTAACGCGCCGGCAGCTCGAGCAGGTGCTGGGCTGCGAGCTGGCCGAGGCCGGTGCCGATGCGCCGCGCGCCTCCGGTCGGTTGAAGAGCCACTACGCGCCGCGCACGCCGCTGGAACTGGTGCCGCCCACCCGACTGCCGGCGCGCGTGAACGCATTGCGGGGCACGCCGGTCGCGGTGCTGGCCCCGGCGGCAGCCCTGCTCGACTGGCCGGCGCACGTCGTGCTGCGGCTGGTGGCGCCGGCCGATCCCGCCGAATACGCGCGGCGGCTGTACGCGGCGCTGCACCAGCTCGACGCCATTGGCGCGGCGCGCATCCTCGTGGCCGTGCCGCCGCAAGCTGAAGCGTGGGCCGCGATCCATGATCGCCTGCGACGCGCCGCGTCGGCCCAGCCTGAGGAAGACGCCACCTGAGCGATTGCGCTCGCTTATGATGCGCGGGCGCCGCGGGGGTGCGGCCGGATCGGTTAGAACATCGGAGGAGACCCATGCTTGAGTTCCTGCGCGCGCGCCGGCGCGTCCTGTTGTTGGCCGTTGCCTCGGCGGCGACGGTCGTTCTCGCGTCCTGCAGCGGCGGCAACGAAGAACTGCCGCCGCTGTTCCAGACCATGGTCACGTTCGGCGCCAGCGTCAGCGACAACGGCAACTCGTGCGACCTCGCCGCCGCCAACTGCCCGCCGTCGCCGCCGTACGCCTCCGGCCGCTTCTCCAACGGTCCGCTGTGGATCGACGCGGTGGCCGCGCGGGTGGGCGCCTCGGCGGTGCCGTCGCGCAAGGGCGGCACCAACTACGCCTATGCCGGCGCCCGCACCGGCACGGTGCCGGGCGTGACGACGCCGGCGGCGGTGCCGAGCATGGTGGTGCAGATCGAGCAGTACCTGTCGCGGATCGGCTACGTGGCGAGCCCGCAGACGCTGTTCGTGCTCGACGGCATCACGGTCGGCAACAACATCGCCGACGCGCTAACGCTTTCCGCTACCAACCCGAACGCGCCGGTGGAGGTGCTGACCGCCGCGGTCACCGACATGGCGTCGATGATCCTGCGTCTGTACGCCGCCGGCGCGCGCCACATCGTCGTGCTGAACTCCACCAACGTTGGCCGCACGCCGCGCGTGCAGGCGCTGGGGCCGGCGGCGGTGGCCGGCGCCACCCAACTGTCGGCGCAGTTCAACGGCGCGCTGGCGCAGCAGATCGCGGCGCTGCGGGCTACCTACCCGACGCTGAACATCTACGTCGTCGACGTGTTCGCGCTTACCGAGCAGGTGGCCGCCAACCCGGGCGCGTTCGGCCTCACCAACGTCACCCAGCCCTGCGTCAACGCCGTGGTCACGCCGCCGACGGTCTGCGCCAACCCCGGCCAGTATTTCTACTGGGACTCGTTCCACCCGACGCAAGCCGCCGGCGCCATCCTCGCGCAGCGGACCCTGCAGGCGATCGGCCGCTGACCGGTTGCGTGCGCAAAGAACCGGCGCCCGCGGGGCGCCGGTTCTGTTTCGGGCGGCGATAAGGCTGCGCTCGCAAGGGCATACTCGGGCCATGGCCTGGCTCGACCGTATTCCGCTGCTGATGCTCATCCTGCTCGTGCTCACCCTCGGGCTGGCGCCCTTCGCGCCGGAGCCGCACGTCTGGGAGAAGCTGAAGATGCTCGCCGCGGGCATGCTGCGGCGGCCGATCGACATCTTCGACCTGGCTTTCCACGGCGCGCCGTGGCTGCTGCTGGCGCTGAAGCTCGCCCGGATGGCGAGCCGCGCCGGTCGCGGCTGAGGCGCGGGCAATCGCCCCGCGCGATCGAAGCCGCGGCACCTGCGATCGCGGCGTCGCTCGGCGGCGGCTTGCGGCGCGGGGCAATCGGCCCGCGCGATGGCAGCCGCCGCATCCCGGCCGCGCCACCCCGCCGGCCGTAAGGCTGGCCGCCACTGACGGCGCGATTGCCCCCGCGCACCGTGGCCGTGCACCCGCGATTCGGCGCGCCGGCGGTTGGTGCCGACCGCGCGCCTCGGCTACGGCAGCACGCCCTCGTGCACCGCCTGCTCGATCTCGGCGAACGTCGCCGCCGGCCGCAGGCCGTGGGTGTCGGCCCCGGTGCGCCGCGCCACCTCGGCAGCCGACAGCAGGCCGCGCAGACGGTCGGCACCGCTGGCGGTGCGCTCGACGACCGGGATGTGCGTGTGGCCGAGCCGGCGGAAGGTCTCGACGACGTCGGCGACCGTGCAGCGGCGCAGCTCGTCGATATCGATGACCTGCCACTGCGAGACGGGCGCCATGATCGCGGCCACGTCGATGCCGGCGCGGCCGCGGTGTGCGCGGCCGGCCGACTCGATGAGCCGCACCGGCTTGTCGCCGAGGATGTCGTAGGCGGTTACCAAGCCGAGCAGGCTGCCGCTGTCGTCAACGACGATCGCCGAGCGTACGCCGGCGTGCTTCATCAGCCGCAGCGCGTCGTCGATCTGCGTGCCCGCTTCGACGGTCACCACCGGCGTACGGTCCAGGTCGGTCATCACCTCGGTGCCGGGAGCGTCCAGCCGCACCCACTGCGACTGCCGCTGCGACGGTACGGACAACGCGACGCCGCGCGCCTGGCGCAACGGCACCCCCTTCGCCTGCTGATCCATGCTGGCCTCCTTTCTGCATGCGCGGCATCCGGCTGCCGCCGGATGCCTACGGGTCATGGTGAACGATCAGGGCGGCGCTCGCCAAGGGGACCGCCGCGACGACGCGCATTCGCGCGAC
>CALGWX010000028.1 GCA_937936215.1 uncultured Burkholderiaceae bacterium
TGCTGTCGAAGCAGGTGGCCGAGGCGGTCAACCGGGCGATCGAGCGGCTGCCCGAGGACCTGCGCACGGCGATCGTGCTGCGCGAGCTCGAAGGCTTGAGCTACGAGGAGATCGCGGCGTCGATGAACTGCCCGATCGGTACCGTGCGGTCGCGCATCTTCCGCGCCCGCGAGGCGGTCGCCGAGGAACTGCGGCCGATTTTGGAAACCAGCAAGGACCGGCGTTGGTGAGGTGAACGATGAGTGCGGAAAGGGTTCCTTCCAGCGGCAGGTTGAGCGCGGACTCGCCGTCCCACAAGGACGACGTGGGGCAACGGCTGTCCTGCCTGCTCGATGGTGAAGTCGATGCCGACGAATGCCGGGCGCTGGTCGAGCGAATCCGGCAGGACGAGGGCGCCAGTCGGCAGTGGGCGCTGCTGAACTGCGTCGGCGACGCGATGCGCTCGCCCGAGGTGGCGGCTTGGCACGCGGACGGATTCGTTGCCCGCGTCTCGGCCGCCCTCGAAAGTGAGCCGACCGTGCTGGCGCCGGCGGCGCTCACTGCGCGGGCCGGACTGCGCCGCTGGCTGTGGCCGGGCGCGGGCGTTGCCGTGGCGGCGGCGGTGCTGCTGGCCGTCGGCCTGCCGGGGCAGCAGGCGGCGTCGCCGGAACGGGTGGCGCGGCCGGCGCCGACCTTGGTCGCGCAGCCAGCGGCATCGCCCGTGGTCGAGCGCTCACCGGTGCTGGAGCGCTATCTCGCCGCGCACCGCGAACTCGCGGCGCCGTCGCTGATGCCGAACGCGACCCCCTACGTGCGCACCTCGTCGGCGATCGTCGTTCAGGAGCCGCGCTGATGCAGCGCCTCAACCGGACGGGGTGGCAGTGGATCGTCCCCGCGCTGCTAGTCCTTGCCATCGCCGCTCCGCTGCGGGCGCAGGAGCGCGCGTCTCCGGCCGACGCCGACGCGCGCACGCCCGAGCAGTGGCTGCAAATGGTGCAGCAAGCAGCGCGGCAGCTCGACTACGCCGGCACCCTCGTCTACCAGCGGGGCGCCGACGTGCGCATGTCGCGGATCGTGCATGTCTTCGACGGCCAGGTGTCGCACGAGCGCCTGCAGCCTATGGACGGCCGGCCGCGCGAGTTCATCCGCCGCGCCGATGAGACGAAGTGCCTGATCCCGGAGTCCCGGCGCGTGATCGTCGAGCGCAAGGGTCGTGCCGACAGCTTCCCGGGCCTGGCGTCGAGCTCGATCACGGAGTTGCTGCGGAGCTATTCGGTGAAGGTCGTCGGCAGCGAGCGGGTTGCCGGCTTCGAGTGCCAGGTGCTCGAGATCCAGCCGCGGCAGGGGGACCGCTACGGCTACCGGCTCTGGGTCGATCGCGCCACCGGCCTGCTGTTGCGCTCGCAGACGCTGAACGAGCGCGGTGAGGTGCTGGAACAGATGGCTTTCGCCGACGTGCGCATCGGCAACATCGACCGCGGCGAACTGAAGCCCTCCTGGTCGACCGAGGGCTGGAAGGTCGAGGAGGCCGCGCATCGCCCGATCGACCTGCGCGAGCAGGGTTGGCGCGTGGTGCCGCCGAGCGGCTTCAAGCCGCTGTACTCGGTGCAGCGGCCGATGGCCGGCGGGCAGGCGCTGCAGGCGGTGTATTCGGACGGGCTGGCCTCGCTGTCGGTGTTCATCGAGCCGGCAGCCGCCACCGCGGCGCACCCGCCGCTGCCGCAGGACGGCCCGATCAATGCCTACGTGCGGCGGGTGGGCGACTCGACGGTCACCGTGATCGGCGAAGTGCCCGCAAGCCTCGCCCGCAGCGTCGCGCAGGCGGCCGAGCGGATCGGCCGCTGACTTTCCAGACCTCTTCACCTCAACAGGCATCATGAGAACACTGTTTGCCAGCGTCTTCGTCGCCCTCGCTTTCCTGACCGGCACCGCGGCAGCGCCCGCGGCGGCACAAGGGCCCGCCGTCCAATTGCCGGACTTCGCCGACCTGGTTGAGCGCTCGGCGCCGGCGGTTGTGAACATCCGCACCACGGCGCGGCTGAGCGCCGTGCACGGCCGCGGCGGCGCGCCGCAGATCCCGGGGCTGGACGAGAACGACCCGTTCTACGAGTTCTTCCGCCGCTTCTTTCCGCAGCCGCAGCCCGGCCAGCCGCAGCGTCCCGGCCCGCGCGGCGATCGCCAGGTGCCGCGGGGGCTCGGCTCGGGCTTCATCATCTCTGCCGACGGCTACGTGATGACAAACCATCACGTCGTCGACGGTTCGGAGCAGATCACGGTGACGCTCGCCGACAAGCGCGAGTTCAGCGCCAAGCTGATCGGCTCGGACCAGCGCACCGACGTGGCGCTGCTGAAGATCGACGCCACCGGGCTGCCGACGCTGAAGATCGGGGACCCCAATAGGCTGCGCGTCGGCGAATGGGTGATCGCCATCGGCTCGCCGTTCGGCCTCGAAAGCACCGTGACCGCCGGCATCGTCAGCGCCAAGGGGCGCGAGACCGGCGAGTTCCTGCCCTTCATCCAGACCGACGTGGCAGTCAACCCCGGCAACTCGGGCGGACCGCTGATCAACATGCGCGGTGAGGTGGTCGGCATCAACTCGCAGATCTTCACCACCTCGGGCGCCTTCGCCGGGATCTCGTTCGCGATCCCGATCGACGAGGCGATGCGGGTGCAGGAGCAGCTGCGCGTCAGCGGCCGCGTCATCCGCGGCCGCATCGGCGTGACCATCGGCGCGGTGTCGCGCGAGGTGGCGGAGGCCATCGGGTTGGGCAAGCCGCAGGGCGCCCTGGTCACGGCCGTCGATCCGGACGGTCCGGCGGCTAAGGCGGGCGTGGAGCCAGGCGACGTGGTGCTGCGCTTCGACGGCCGCCCCATCGAGAGCCAGTCCGACCTGCCGCGCATCGTCGGCGGCACGAAGCCGGGCAGCCGGGTGACGATGAGCGTGTGGCGCAAGGGCGCGCCGCGCGAGCTGCAGGTGACCGTCGTCGAGATGGCGCCCGAGCAGCAGGTGGCGCGGCGCGGCGAGACGCCGCCGCGCGGCGCGGCGCCGGCCAACGCGCTTGGACTCACCGTTTCCGACCTGCCCGCCGAGCGGCTGAAGGAACTCGGCGTGCGCGGTGCGGTGCAGGTCGATGCCGTCGACGGGCCGGCGGCCAGCGCCGGGCTGCGGCCGGGCGACCTGATCCTGGCGATCAACAATGTCGATGTGGTCAACGCCAAGCAGTTCAACGACCAGGTGGCCAAGCTGGACCGCAAGAAGAACGTGGCGCTGCTGGTGCGGCGTGGCGATTCGACGCAGTTCGTGATCGTCCGTCCGGCCGATCGTTAGGCGGCCGAAGGTCGCGGCCACGGTAAAATGCGAGCTGCGGCCCACTGAGGGGAAAAAGGGGGTGTCGCCGGCGGCGCACCCCCTTTGCTTTGCCCGCGTCGGCCGGTGCCTGGCCCGGGGGGCGGTACTTACCGCCGCGGTGAACGCGATGGCGCCGTCCGTCCACGACATCGATGCAGCACATTCGCAACTTTTCCATCATCGCTCACATCGACCACGGCAAGTCGACGCTCGCCGATCGCCTGATCCAGCGCTGCGGTGGCCTGGCCGAGCGGGAGATCCAGGCGCAGGTGCTCGACACCATGGCGCTGGAGCGCGAGCGCGGCATCACCATCAAGGCGCAGACGGCGGCGCTCGAATACGTGGCCAAGGACGGCAAGCGCTACAACCTGAACCTGATCGACACGCCCGGGCACGTGGACTTCTCCTACGAGGTGAGCCGGTCGCTGTCGGCCTGCGAAGGGGCGCTGCTGGTGGTCGACGCCTCGCAGGGCGTCGAGGCGCAGACGGTCGCCAACTGCTACACGGCGATCGAACTGGGCGTCGAGGTGCTGCCGATCCTGAACAAGATGGACCTGCCGTCGGCCAACCCGGAGCAGGCCAAGGCCGAGATCGAGGACGTGATCGGCATCGACGCCCACGATGCCATCCTGGCCAGCGCCAAGACCGGCATGGGCGTCGACGAGATCCTTGAGCGCATCATCGAGCGGGTGCCGCCGCCGAAGGGCGACCCGGCAGCGCCGCTGCAGGCGCTGATCATCGACTCCTGGTTCGACAACTACGTCGGCGTGGTGATGCTGGTGCGCGTGGTCAACGGCACCGTCCGGCCGAAGGACCGGATCCTGCTGATGGCCACCGACGCCCACCACCTGGTGGAGCAGGTCGGCGTGTTCACGCCCAAGTCGCGCACCCGCGGCGAGCTTTCGGCCGGCGAGGTCGGCTTCATCATCGCCGGCATCAAGGAGCTGCGCGACGCCCGCGTCGGCGACACCGTCACGCACGCGCCGAGCCAGTCGACGCGGCCAGCCACGGCGCCGCTGCCGGGCTTTCGCGAGGTCAAGCCGCAGGTGTTCGCCGGGCTGTACCCGGTCGAGGCCAACCAGTACGAGGCGCTGCGCGACGCGCTGACCAAGCTGCAGCTGAACGACGCCGCGCTGCACTTCGAACCGGAAGTGTCGCAGGCGCTCGGCTTCGGCTTCCGCTGCGGCTTCCTCGGCCTGCTGCACATGGACATCGTCCAGGAGCGGCTCGAGCGCGAGTACGACATGGATCTCATCACCACCGCGCCGTCGGTGGTCTACGAGGTGCTGCTGCGCGACGGCACCGTGGTGCAGGTCGAGAACCCGTCGAAGCTGCCGGATCCGGCCAAGATCGAGGAGATCCGCGAGCCGATCGTTCACGTGACGATCTTCGTGCCGCAGGAGTACGTGGGCGCCGTGATCACCCTGTGCACCGGCAAGCGCGGGGTGCAGACCAACCTCGCCTACCACGGCCGCCAGGTGCACCTGCACTACGACCTGCCGCTGGCGGAGATCGTGCTCGACTTCTTCGACAAGCTGAAATCGGTCTCGCGCGGTTACGCGTCGATGGACTACGAGTTCAAGGAGTACCGGGCGGCCGACGTGGTCAAGGTCGACATGCTGATCAACGGCGACCGCGTCGATGCGCTGTCGGTGATCGTCCACCGCAGCAACGCCCAGCACCGCGGCCGCGAGATCGCGGCCCGGATGCGGGAGATCATCCCGCGGCAGATGTACGACGTCGCGATCCAGGCGGCGATCGGCAGCCAGATCATCGCCCGCGAGAACGTCAAGGCGCTGCGAAAGAACGTGCTCGCCAAGTGCTACGGCGGCGACATCACGCGCAAGAAGAAGCTGCTGGAGAAGCAGAAGGCGGGCAAGAAACGGATGAAGCAGGTCGGGACGGTGGAGATTCCGCAGGAGGCGTTCCTCGCCATCCTGCAGGTGGAGGACCGGTGAGGGCGGCAGTTCGGTGGCGGGCCTTGCCGCTGGCCGGCGGCGTAGGCTGGCCTGTGCGGATGATGCCGTCGCCGGTGGCCCACGTCGGCGCCGAGCCGTGGCCCCTTGCCGCCGCGAGCGGGGTTCCGTGCCGGCGCCCGCTCGCCCTTCGCGAAGGGGGTGCTCAGGGCGTCGCGGCAGGCCGGCCGCGGCCCGCGGCCGATCTCGCGGCCAGGCCGGATGCGCGAGGCGTCGTCATGTTGCCGCGCAAGCGGGCCGAGGCTGGTGGCGAACGATGAACTTTGCGCTGATCTTGTTCATCCTGCTCGTCATCAGCTTCGTGATGTGGCTGCTCGACGTGCTGTGGCTGAAGAAGGCGCGGTTGGCGGCGGCCGAGGCGGCGCTGGCGCAGTTCGACGCGCGCAATGCGCCGCGCGCGAACCTCGATCCCAAGGCGCTGGCGGCCGAGCGCAGCGCCCTGGCGGCGAAGCTGACGGCGCGGCCGTGGTACCTGGAGTACACGGCAAGCTTCTTTCCGGTGATCCTGGTCGTGTTCGTGCTGCGCTCTTTTCTTTTCGAGCCGTTCCGCATCCCGTCGGGCTCGATGATCCCAACGCTGCAGATCGGCGACCTCATCCTCGTCAACAAGTACGAGTACGGCATCCGGCTGCCGGTGATCAACCGCAAGGTCGTCGAGCTGGGCTCGCCGCAGCGCGGCGACGTCATCGTGTTCCGCTTCCCGCACAACACGCAGCAGGACTACATCAAGCGCGTCGTCGGGCTGCCCGGGGACAGGGTGGAGTACGCTGACCGGCGCCTGATCGTCAACGGCGAGCCGGTGCCGCTGCGGCCGCTGCCGCGCTACTTCGAGGAGGACCGGGTGCAGTACTACGCGCAGTACGAGGAGCAGCTCGGCAATGTCGCGCACCGCATCATCCTGAGCGAGGGGCCGGGGGTGCCGCCGATGCGCGCCTTCGTGCACACCCACCCGCAGGCCTGCCATTACTCGGCCGCCGGGGTCAGCTGCACCGTGCCGCCGGGCCATTATTTCGTGATGGGCGACAACCGCGACAACAGCGAGGACAGCCGCTTCTGGGGTTTCGTGCCCGACGAGAACATCGTCGGACGCGCGTTCTTCGTCTGGATGAACTTCGGCGACCTCGGCCGCATCGGCCGCTTCCACTGAGGCCGCGGGGGTAACGAGGCAAGGGAGAGAGCATGGGTGAGGTCTTGGCAGGGCGCAGGTGGCAGCAGGGACTGGGGCTGCTGTCGCTGATCGTCGTCGGCGTCATCATCGTGGCGTTGCTGATCCTCGGCGCCAAGCTGGTGCCGGCGATCACCGAGTACCTGGCGGTCGAAAAGGCCATTGCCGCGATCCGCAACGAGGCCGACACGGTGCCGAAGCTGCGCGCCGCCTTCGACCGCTACGCGCAGATCGACGACATCAAGTCGATCTCCGGCAAGGACCTCGACATCACCAAGGATGCGGACACCATCGTCATCTCGTACAAGTACTCATACTCGGTCCCGATCACCGACAAGGTGCGCCTGGTGATCGACTTCTCCGGGTCGACCAGCGCCCGCGCCCGAGGGGCGCAGTAAGGGCAGGCGCGTGATCGACCTCGCCGTACTCGAAAGCCGCCTCGGCTACCAGTTCGCCAACCGCGAGCTGCTGGAGCAGGCGCTGACGCACCGCAGCCACGGCGCGGTGCACAACGAGCGGCTCGAGTTCCTCGGCGACGCGGTGCTGAACTGCGCCATCGCGCAACTGCTGTTCCAAAAGTTCGGGCGCCTGAACGAGGGCGATCTGTCTCGCCTGCGCGCCAACCTCGTCAAGCAGCAGTCGCTAGCCGAGATCGCCGAGCGGCTGGAGCTGTCGCAGTTCCTGCGCCTGGGCGAGGGCGAGCGCAAGAGCGGCGGCTTCCGACGGCCGTCGATCCTCGCCGACACGTTGGAGGCGGCGATGGGGGCCGTGTTCGTCGACCGCGGCTTCGAGGCGGCGCGCGAGGTCATCGCCCGCCTGTTCGAGCCGGTGCTCAAGAGCGTCGACCCGAAGACGCTGGGCAAGGACAGCAAGACGCTGCTGCAGGAGTTCCTGCAGGGCAAGCGGCTGCCGCTGCCCCAGTACACCGTGGTCGAGACCCGCGGTGCCGCGCACAACCAGGAGTTCGAGGTCGAGTGCGTGCTGGCCAAGCTCGACATCAGCGTGCGCGGCAGCGGCCGCAGTCGCCGCGCCGCTGAGCAGTCGGCGGCGAAGCTGGCGCTGGAGGCGGCACAGGCGGCGCACGCCGCGCGGCGGGTGCGTCGCAAGGCCGCGGCTGAACCGGGTGGGGCGGCGAGCGTGGCGCCGGCGCAGGGCGCGGCGGCCATCGGCGAGCAAAGCGCACCGACCGAAGCGCCGAACGAGGTGGCGCCTGCGGCAACGATGGAAGGCGCTGCCGCGGCAGACAGCGCAGCGCACGGCGCGTTGACGGCCGACGAAAAATCCGCCACCCGAGAGGAGAGGGCGGCGGCGAAAGCCGCGAAGGCCGCAACCGCCCCGACCAAGCCGACGCCTTCCGAGGGCAAGGCCGCCACCACCGCAGCCAGGGCAGCCGCGGCGGAAGCGACCGGCGCGGCAGGGGAAGA
>CALGWX010000029.1 GCA_937936215.1 uncultured Burkholderiaceae bacterium
AGCGGCCGGCCGCCAGCGCCGGCTCGATGACCGCATGCAGATGCTCGCAGCGCGCGGCGAAGATGAGCAGCGTCTCCGTGCGCGGGTGCATCGGCCGGTGCAGGATCAGTTCGCGCAGCGACTCGCCGATCGGCGTGCCGCCCGGCTCGCGCGTGAGCAGCACGTCGGTGCCGCGCTCGCGCAGCCACCGCTCGGCGAAGGCGATCTGCGTGCTCTTGCCCGCGCCGTCGATGCCCTCGAAAGTCACGAAACGCCCGCGCCCGCTCACCCGCCGCCCCTGCCCTGCGCCCGCCAACCGTCGCCCGGTGTCATTGCCGGCCCTGCAACTGGTACTTCCGGACGGCGCGATTGTGCTCCGCCAGCGATTCCGAGAACTGCGAGGTGCCGTCGCCGCGGGCGACGAAATACAGCGCCCGCGTCGGCTCGGGCCGCACCGCGGCCTCGATCGACGCGGCGCCCGGCAGCGCGATCGGCGTCGGCGGCAGGCCGCCGCGGGTGTAGGTGTTGTACGGCGTGTCGGTGACGAGATCGCGCTTGCGCAGGTTGCCGTCGAAGCGCTCGCCGAGGCCGTAGATCACCGTCGGATCGGTCTGCAGCGGCATGCCCAGCCGCAGGCGATTGACGAACACGCCGGCGATCCGCGCCCGCTCGGCCGACTGGCCGGTTTCCTTCTCGACGATCGAGGCGAGGATCAGCGCCTCGTAGGGCGACTTCAGCGGCAGGTCGGCCGCGCGCTGCTCCCAGGCGCGGGCCAGCCGCGCCTGCTGCGCACGGTAGGCTTGGCGCAGGATCTCGAGGTCGCTGCTGCCGGCGTCGAAGACGTAGGTGTCGGGCGCGAACAGACCTTCCGGGTGCGCGGCATCGGCCCCGAGGGCAGCCAGGATGCTCGCCTCGCTCATCGTCGCGGTGTCCTGCCGCAGCCACGGATGCGCCGCCAGCGCGGCGCGCATGTCGCGGAAGGTCCAGCCTTCGATGACGGTGATGCGCTCCTTCAGCGTCTCGCCGCGGCGCAGGCGATCGATGACATCGGCCAGCCGCATGCCTCGCGTGATCTCGTAGCGGCCGGCGCGCAGCTGGCGGGTCACGTCGTGCCAGCGGGCCAGGGCGACGAACAGGTCGGCATTGACCTCGACGCCCTGCTCGCGCAGCGCGCCGGCGATCGACCGCGCCGACGCGCCCGGCAGCACGCGGATCTCGACGCGATCGGCAGCGATCGGCAGCGGCCGCTCGTAAGCCACCCACAGCGCAGCCGCCGCGCCGACGGCCAGCGCAAGGATGACCAGCGCCGCCGTGAGCAGGACACGCCCGGCCACCCCCGCCGGAGAACAGGCCGGTTGGCGCATCAGCGGCGACGGCAGCTTTCGCGCTGGATCCGCGCCAGGCTCACGGTTTTCATCGCGGCCTATGATACTTTCGAGTGAGAATTCGGCCGCTTCATCTATCGCCTTCATGGACACTGCGATGACCTTGCCTTCGCCGGCCGCTGTGCCCGCGGCCGGCTGCTGGTCGTTCGACCCCGCCGATGCGGCCGCGGCCACGCGCGCCGCGGTGCGCGCGGCCGTCAGCGAACTCGGCGTCATTTCCGCGACGGGCGAGGACGCCGCGCGCTTTCTGCACGGGCAACTGACCAACGACGTCGAAAAGCTCGCGGCCGACCGGGTGGCGCTGAACGGCTACTGCAGCGCCAAGGGCCGGCTGCTGGCGACCTTCCGCATCTGGCGCGACGCCGACGGGGTGCACCTGCTGGTGCCGAAGGACGTGCTGCCGGGCGTGTTGAAGCGGCTGTCGATGTTCGTGCTGCGCGCGAAAGTCAAGCTCGTGGACGCTTCCGAGCGCTGGCGCGTTTGGGCCGTCTTCGGGGCCGACGCGGCCGCGGCGGTCGGCAGCGTGGCGCCGATGGTTCCCGCGGCAACGGGGCACGCCGTGGCCATGGGCAACGCGCGCTTGGGCCGGCTGCACCTGGGGGCGAGCGTGGCGGAACGTTACCTGCTGATCGCGCCGGCAGCCGACGAGCCCGCGCTGCTCGATGCGCTGGCGACCGTGCCGACGGTCGGCAGCGGCGCCTTCTGGTGGAGCGAAATCGACGCCGGCGTGCCGACGGTGTTCGCCGCCACGCAGGAAAGGTTCGTGCCGCAGATGATCAACTTCGAGGTCATCGGTGGCGTCAGTTTCAGCAAGGGCTGCTACCCAGGCCAGGAGGTGGTCGCCCGCAGCCAGTACCGCGGCAAGCTGCGGCGGCGCATGCAGCTCGCGCACTGCGCGGCAACCCCGGCGGCCGGTGCCGATGTGTATGCCGAAGGCGAGGCGGAAGCGGTCGGTACCGTCGTCATGGCCGCTAGCGCCCCGGACGGCGGCTACGACCTGCTCTTCGAATGCCCGCTGGAGAAGGCGGAGTCGCCGCTGCGCCTCGGTGCGTCCGAGGGCCCGCCGCTGGCGCTGCGCTCCTTGCCTTACGAACTGGTGGACGTCACGGCGTAACGTTGAGCCATGCAGCACTGGTTCGTCTACTACAAGCTCGACGCGGTCTCGGCGGCAGCGCTGGCGCCCCGGTTGCGTGAGGTGTTGGGCCAGGTCGCCCACGCCACCGGGGTGCGCGGCCGGCTGATGCGGCGCGCCGACGAGGCCGGCGAGCGCTCGACGCTGATGGAGGTCTACGAGGGCATCGCGCAGCCGCAGGCCTTCGCGGCCGCGCTGGAGGAAGCCGTCGACCGCGCCGGACTGCCACCGGCGCTGCGGGCGCAGCGTCGCACCGAGCGCTTCGAGGACTGCTGAGATGTGCCTCGCCGTCGTCGCCTGGCAGTCGCATCCGGACTACCCGTTGGTGCTGGCCGCCAACCGCGACGAGTTCTATCGCCGCAGCACGCGTCCGGCCTCGTGGTGGGGCCACAGCGTCGCGCTGCTGGCGGGCCGCGACGAGGAGGCCGGCGGCACCTGGCTGGGCGTGACCCGCGCCGGCAAAGTGGCGCTGCTGACTAACGTCCGCGCGCCGAGCGAGCGCAATCCGCATGCCCCCTCGCGTGGCGCCATCGCTGTGGGCGCCCTGCAGACCCCGCAGCCTGCGGCGGAATGGCTGCGCGCGCTGGCGCCGAAGTTCGCCGCCTACAACGGCTTCAACCTGCTGGTGGCCGAGCCGGGTGCCAACGGGGGCGGGTTGCGGCGCCTCGTGTACTACACGAACCGGCGTCGCCACGGCCCGCGGCCGCTGGCGCCGGGCATCTACGGGCTGTCGAACGCCTTCCTCGATACACCGTGGCCGAAGGTGGTGCGGGCCGTCAGCAGCTTTGCCTGCACGCTGGCCCGGCGCGTCGACCCGGAGGCGCTGCTCGCCCTGATGGCCGACCGCCGGCCGGTGCCCGACGCCGAACTGCCCTCTACCGGCGTGCCGCTGGAGTGGGAGCGCGCCCTTGCGCCGATCCAGATCCGCGCCCACGGCTATGGCACCCGCTCGACGACGGTGATCACCGTGCGCCGCGACGGGGTGGTCAACTTCCTCGAGCGCAGCTTCGACCCCGACGCCCCCGACAGCTATCGCGACCGCCACTTCGAGTTCACGGTCGACGGGATACCGGCGCCGCGGGTTGGCTTTTCCGGGGCGCGCAAGGCGGGCTGACCGGGCGAACTGCGGCAGCCCCCGTGAGACCGCGGGCGTCGCGAGCCGGCCCGCTCTGGCCGATCGCTCCAAGGCAGCCGGTCAAGTCGCGCCAATCCGTCGGCAATACCCCGTTGCCAAGGGCGCCCGATGGCGCCAACCGCGCGGTCGATGCGCCAGGACCTACAGCCGCCGCCGCATCAACCGGTGGGCAATGCCGGCGTCGTCGTATTCCTCGCCCTCGGCGATGAAGCCGAAGCGCTCGTAGAACGGAATCGCGCGCGTCTGCGCGCTGAGCACGACCTCGCGGTCGCCCCGCTGGCGCGCGGCGTCGATGAGCGCCCGCAGCAGCGCGGCGCCGACACCCCGGCCGCGCGCGCACGCACGCACGGCCATGCGGCCGATGTGACCGTCCGGCAGTAGGCGGCCCGTGCCCAGGACGTTGCCGCCGGCATCGAGCGCCAGCGCGTGCAGGCTGACCGCATCGAACTCGTCCAGCTCGATCTCGGCCGGGACCTTCTGCTCCTCGACGAAGACCTCGAATCGCACCGGCTCAGCGCGGGCGCGCATCGCAGACCAGTCGCCCAGCTCGATGCAGACGTCAGCCACGGCCACCCTCCTCCGGCGCCAGCGTCTCGTAACCGCGGATCCGCTCCCGCATCGCCTCTGGCCAGGGCCGCGGCGCGTTGCCTGCGCCGACGCACACGTAGATGACCTCGGCATCGACGAGCGCGGTGGCCGCATCGTTGGCGCGGAACATCGCGCAGGCAAAGCTCGCGCTGCTGCGGCCCAGGCGCACGATGCGGCCGCAGACCAGCAGCTCGTCGTCGTAGCGCGCCGGCGCGTGGTACTCCACCGTGGCCTTGCGCACGAAGGCGTCGATGCCCATTGCCGCGAAGCCGGCTGGATAGGGCACGCCGATGGCGCGCCAGTACTCGGTGGCGCAGACATCGGCGTAGGTCAGGTAGTGGCCGTTGAAGACCACGCCCTGCATGTCGGTCTCGGCCCAGCGCACGCGCAGCGGCACGCGATGCCGAAAGTCGGCGAGAGCCACTACTTCGCTCCCTTCTTGGCGTCGCCAGCGATCACCACCGTGAGCTTCGCCGGATCGATGTGCCGCCGCAGGGTCTCGTTGACCTCCGCGGCGGTGAGCTGCCGGATGCGGTCCTCGAAGGCCAGGCTGTGCGAGGTGAAGGTGCGGCCGAGGTCCATGTAGCTGGCCCAGGCCGAGGCCAAGGTGGCGTCGGAGGCGCGGTTCAGCATCCGCTCCTGCAGCATGCCGTTGCGGGCGTCCTCGATCTCCTTCTCCGTCAGGCCGTCCTTCAGCATGCGCTCGATCTCCTCGCGCACCGCGCGCTCGAAGCGCTGCGCGTTCTGCGGCGCGACCAGCCCCGCGATCGACCAGCTCGCGGCCCGGTCGCGGCTGTTGACGTTCAGCCCCGAGCCGGCGCCGTAGGAGATGCCGTCGCGCTGCCGCACCCGGTCGATCAGGCGGCTCGACAGGCCGGAGCCGCCGCCGAAGATGTAGTTGGCCAGCGCCAGCGCCGGGTAGTCGGGGTCGTCGTCGCGCAGCGTCAGGTTCAGGCGTGCGCGGTAGAAGGCGTTTTCCTTGTCGGGGGTGTCGATGAAGATGCGGGTGGGCGGCACCTCGCGCGGCTCGGCGAGGATCGGCGCGTAGGGTGCCTTCGAGGCCCAGCCGGCGAACAGCTCCTGCACCAGCTTCTCGGCCGCCTGGTCGTCGAAGTCGCCGACGATGGCGATCTCGCCGCGCGCCGTGCCCCAGAAGTCGGCATGGAAGCGCCTGACGTCCTCGAGCCGGATCGCCTCGACCTGCTTGATCCGCTCCTCCACCGGAATGTAGGCGCGCGGGTCGCCGACCGGATAGGTGTCGAAGTGGCGCAGCAGCGCATCGCGCGAGCGCGCGTCAGGGTCGGAAAGCCGCGCCTGCAGGCCGGTGATCGTCTCCCGCTTCAGTTGCTCGAACTCGTCGGCCGGGAAGTTCGCCTCGCGCAGCACGTGCGCCGCGAGCCGCAGCGCCTCGGCAAGGTTCGCCCGGTCGGTACGGAAGGCGCGCGGCGAGCCTTCCATCTTCAGCCGCGTCATCTCGTCGGCGATCTGCTGCCGCGTGAGCTTGCTGGTGCCGCGGCCGACCATCGCCTCAGTCAGCGACGCCACCACCGCCTTGCCCTGCAGGCTGCGCTCGTCGCCCCAGCGCGGGCTAATGACGACGTTGACCGTCTCGCCGCGGTTTCTCTTCGGCATCAGGGCGACGTTCAGCTCGCCGAGCTTCAGCCGCCGCGTGCGGGCGTCGATGTTCTGCTGCGTCGGTTCGAACGCCTCACCGGCGGCCACGGCCTGCCGCGGCTTGAACTCCGCGAGCAGCGCCGCCACCGGCAGCGGCGCCGGGATCTCGGCGCGCTGCGGCTCGTCCTCGGGCAGAAAGAGGCCGACGTTGCGGTTGTCGCGGCGGAAAAAGCGCGCCGTCTCCTTGGCCACCTGCTCCGGCGTGACTGCCGCGATGCGGTCGCGGGCGAGGAAGAACAGCCGCCAGTCGCCGGCGGCGATGTACTCCGACAGCGCTACGCCGAACTGCTGCGGATCGGCCAGCGTGCGCTCGAACGACGTGGCGTTGTCCTGGCGCATCCGCGTCATCTCCGCCTCGGTGGGCGGCTGCCGCGCGAAACTGGTCTCGACGATCTCGATCAGCTTGTCGCGCACGCGGTCGACCGGGTCACCCTTCTTGACCACGGCGCCGAAGATCGCCATCCCGGGGTCGCGCTGCTGCTGCGCCCACGCGAACACCTGCGACGCCATCCCGGTCTGTACCAACTCGCGGTGCAGGCGGCCGTTGGGGGTGTCGCCCAGGATGTCGGCCGCCGCCGACAGCGCCGCGGCGCTTTCGGACAGCACCGAGGGAATGCGGTAGCCCAGCAGCACCAGCTGCACGTCGCCCTTGCGGCGTACCACGAAGCTGCGCTCGCCGTCCTGCGTCGGCTCCACGGTCCACAGCGGCGGCAGCTCGCGCTGCGGCCGCGGGATGGCGCCGAAGGTGGCGGCGATCAGCGGCAGCGTCTTGTCGACGTCGAACTTGCCGGCCACCGTCAGCACGGCGTTGTCCGGCTGGTAGTACAGGCGGTAAAACGCCTGCAGGTTCTCGATGCGGACGTTCTCGATGTCGCTGCGATTGCCGATTGGGCTCTTGCCGTAGTTGTGCCAGTGGTAGGCGGTGGCCATCAGCCGCTGGTAGGTGACGCGGAACGGCTGGTTCTCGCCCATCTCGAACTCGTTGCGCACCACCGTCATCTCGGACTCGAGGTCCTTTTTGGCGATGAATGAGTTGACCATCGCGTCGGACTTCCACTCCAGCGCCCAGCGCAGGTTGTCGTCGCTGGCCTGGAAGGTGGAGAAGTAGTTAGTGCGGTCGAACGACGTGGTGCCGTTGTTGCGGAAGCCCCGGCGCGCGAACTCCTTGTCGGGACTCGGGTGGTTCTTCGAGCCCTTGAAGATCAGGTGCTCGAGCAGGTGCGCCATGCCGGTCTCGCCGTAGCCCTCGTGCCGCGAGCCGACCTTGTAGGTGACGTTGACGGTGACCGTGGGCTTGGACGGATCCGGATACAGCAGCACCTGCATGCCGTTGGCGAGCCGGTACTCGGTGATGCCCTCGACGGTGGTGACCTCCTGC
>CALGWX010000030.1 GCA_937936215.1 uncultured Burkholderiaceae bacterium
GTTATCTCGGCGAGCATGCCGCGCAGCTTCGCTGCCTCGGCGCCGGTAGCGGCGGCGAGCTTCGCACGCAGTTCCTTGACACGCGAATCGGCGTCGGTGCGCTGCTTGACCTCGCGCGCGAAGACGGTGGCCGCCGCCGGCGTGCCGCCGATCACCGACGCCACCGCGCCCTCGACCGCGGCGATCTCCATCGACTCGTTCAGCTTCTTGGAAAAGACCACGAACGCGCCGCCGTGGTAGCGCGAGACGACGACGAAGACAATTGGCCCCTTGAAGTTGGTGACCGCGCGGCCGATCTCGGCGCCGAACTCCAGCTGCCGCCGCCGCATCGATTCCGGCGAGCCGTCGAAGCCGGAGAGATTGGCCAGCACCAGCAGCGGCCGCATGTTGCTGGCGGCGTTGATCGCCCGCGCCGCCTTGCGCGAGGCGTGCGGGAACAGCGTGCCGGAGGTCCACGTCGGCGGCCCGTCGGCCGGCACGAAGCCCTTACGCGGCACGTTGTACGACTCGATGCCGAGCAGGCACACCGGGATGCCGCCGACGGTGGTGTCCCAAACGATCACGTTCTCGCCGTCGCGCAGGTCCTTCCAGCGCTCCAGCGGCTCGGCATCCTGGTCGGACACCGCGCGCATTACCGAGCGCATGTTGAACGGCTGCTTGCGCTCGGGGTTCAGTTCCATCGAGAACAGGTCGCCGACGGTGGCAAAAGGGCTGCCGGGCACCGCCTCGTGCGGGCTGCTGCGGACGTCGCGGTCGTAGGGATCGGCGGTGGGCCGCCGGCGCGGGAACCGCTCGCCCGGCACCACGTAGCAGTATTCGTAGTGGCGCAGCAGCAGGTTGCACGCCTCGGGAAACGACGGCGCCCAGTACTGGGCCTGCCCGTTCGGACCCATGATGCGGTCGTAGCCGCCGATGCCGAAGTTGTCGTCGGCGCTCACCGCGCCGGAGAAGTCGAGCGCCTGCTTGCCGGTGAGCACCATCGCCGAAGCCGGCGTCATGATCAGGATGCCCTTGGTGTGCATCAGCATCGTCGCCTCGGCGTTCCAGTACGGCTGGCCGCCGACGTTGATGCCCGTGACCACGATGTTGATCTCGCCGCCGGCCTGCGTGTATTCGATCAGCCGCCGCAGCGTCAGCGCGATCCAGTCCATGTTCTCGGTGCCGGAGTCCATCGCGATCAGCGCCCCGCTGGACACCGCGAACCACTCGACCGGAATGCGCCGCTCGAGCGCATAGGCCAGCGCGGCGTTGATGCGCCGGCACTCCGGCTCCGACAGGTTGCCGAGCCCCTGCGTCGGGTCCGACAGTAGCGCCACCCGCGTCATGCCCTCCGGCACCACGCGCGTGTGGTTGGTGATCAAGCCGACGACGATGTGCGCCTGGTTCAGCCCCGGTTCGCGCTCGACCGGCACCAGCCGGCCCTCGGCATCGAGGTCGAGTTCGCGGAAGCTGTCGGCCGGCAGTCCGTCGCGGGCGCCGCGCCGCGTCAGCAGGCGGGCAATTTCGTACGGGTACGGCGAGCCGAAGCGTGCCGCGGTGAGCACCTTCTGCTGGTAGGCGCCCAGCGGCTTGATCGGCTCGGTGCCGGGCTGGCTCTCGCTCACCAGCACGGTGTTGCCCACCGACTCGAACTGCAGCACCGCCAGCCGCTGCCCGCCGGGGGCTGCGGCGTCCGGCCGCCGCACCTTCAGCACCACCTTCTCCAGCCCCACGCGCGCGGCCAGCGGCGCGAAGTGGTGCGCCAGCGCATCGACGTGGCCTCCCGGCAGGTTCCACGGCGCGCGCACGTCGATCACCAGGCGGTTGACCGCTGGCCGGTCGCGCGGCGCATAGCGGGCGAGTTCGTTGCGCATGGCCGCCAGCGCCAGCACCCCGGTGCGCTCCAGCCGCGGGTACGACACCGCGCCGGTGTGCGGGTCGGTGACGGGCGCCAAGTCGCGCACCTCGGCCAGCGCGAACAGCCGCCGGTCGTCCTTGTTGGCGCGGGCCACGCCGAGGAACAGGTGCACGTCCTCGGGCGCGGGGCGCTTTTCGAGCTCGAAGTTGGCCAGCCGCCAAAGCTCCAGCCGCTTGGCGAGCATCGGGTGCAGGTCGCGGAAGGTCCGCTCCTCGATGAAACCGCCCTCGCCCGGCACGAAGGTCACGTTGTGGATGCGGAACGGCTCGCCGCGCGGCGCCTCGGTGGCCAGCAGCGCCACGTCGACGCGCCGCGGCGTGCGGCCGAAGGCGCAGCCGGCCAGCGTGGCGCCCACCTCGGCGGCGGCCTCGGCGATCTCCTGCCGCCGGCCGTCGCGCCAGGTAGCCAGATCGATCACCACCGCGCGGTCGGCCGGCAGCGCGGCCAGGTGCTTCGCCAGGGCGCTCGACCACGCCGGCAACTGCGCCAGCGGCAGGTAGCCGACCACCAGGTGCGCCCGCTCATCGTCGAGCGCGTAGTCGGTCGCCGCGAACGGGAAACCGTCGGCCTCGCCGAACGCGATGGCGCCGAACTGGCTGATGCGGTAGAAGCGCCGCACGTGCAGTTCCATCACCACCCGCTGCAGCGCCGGCGAGGTGCCAGTGTGGCCGCGCCAGGCATCGAGCAGCAGGGAGCGCATCGGCAGCGGGCACCAGATCAGCCGCTCGACCCGCTGGGCGCGGTCGGGCGCGTCGGGATGCCGCGCCAGGTGCTCGAGGTGACCAGCCATCTCGGCGCGCAGTTCCTCGGCCGCGGCGCGCAGCTTCGGCTCGTCGTAGAAGTGGAAGCGCACGTCGCGGGCGAGGTCGGCGATCGCCTGCTGCCGCCCGTGCGTGGCGGCGATCAGCCGGTCCAGCCGCGCCTTCTGCGCCTCGTCGGCGAGCGGCAGCAGCGCGTCGCGATGGCCCAGGCGGCGCTGCAGGATCGCGCTGACCACCGGCGCCAGTTCGGCCACCCGCGCGAAGGAGCGGAACAGCCACATCAGCGCGGCTTCCAGCGCCGGCGAACGGGCGAGACTCGTCACCCCGAAGCGGCCGAGCGCGCGCAGCAGCCGCTCGCGGTACTCCGCCGGCAGCCCGGCGCGGTCGGCGTCGAGCCACTGCACGAACGACAGGAATTGCTCCTGCGTGTTCTGCGCCGGCGGCAGTAGGTCGTCGTCGGGCTCGGCCTCGGTCTGCGGCCGGTACAGCGCGCCGAGGTCGGCGTAGATGTCGAGCAGGCCGTCCTCGCAGGCGAGCAGTGCCGCGTCGTCCGGCGCCGCGATCTCGCCCATCCGCCGCTGCTCGGTGAGCAGCCGGCGCAGGGCCGCGGGCGCCAGGTCGTAGCCGAGCAGGTAGTTGCCGAGAGGCTCGTAGACGCGCTGGCACGGCTTGCGCGTCGGATCGGGGCGGCGCTCCAGCCCCTTGAGGTCGAGCCGCGGCGCGTTGCCGGTGGTGGCCGGCCGATGCGCGCGCAGCCGCACCAGCGCCGCGCCAGCCTCGACCTGCGCATTGGCGCTGACGGCCACGCTGACCACCTCGCCGGCGAAGGGCGCCGTGACCGTGCTCTCCATCTTCATCGACTCGAGCACGGCGATCGGGTCACCCTGGGCGACCTGCGCTCCCGGCGCCACCAGCATCGCCGCCACCAGCGCCGGGCGGCCGGCGGCCACGACGACGCCGTCCTCGCGCTCGATGCGGTGCACGGCGCCGTCCATCTCGACGCGGAGCCCGGTGTCGCTCGTCGCCACCAGCAGCCGGTGCCGCCGCCCGCCGCAGGTTACGCGCCGCTCGTAGCGACCGAGGGCGTCGACGTCGATGTCGGCCACCGCATCGCCGCAGCGCACCGAGTAGCTGCGCGGGCCGACGCGGTCGACCTCCAGCCGATAGCTGGCGCCGCTGTAGGCGAGTTCGATGCGGCTGCCAACGTCGGCCGGCTGCTCCGGCCGGCCGCGCGCCGCCGCGGCGAGGAACGCGGCCTGCGCCAGCGCGCGGTCGTCCTCGTACGCCTGCGCCGCGGCGGCCAGCAGCGCCACCGGATCCGGCGCCGGTGCCGGCTGCGCCGCCAGGGTCCGCTCGAACCAGCCGGTGTCCACCGCGCCGCGCACGAGTTCGTCGTCTTGCAGCAGGCGCGTCAGCAGGGCGCGGTTCGATCCGGCGTCCTCGATCGCCACCGCGGTGCGCTGCAGCGCCCGCCGGACGCGGCCGAGCGCCACCTCGCGGTCCGGCCCCCAGGCGGTCACCACCGCCAGTACCGGATCGGCGGCATCGACGGGGTCGCCGCGGCGGCGGTTGGCGTCGATGCGCACCCCGGTGCCGACCGGAAACTTCAGCAGTTCGACACGGTGAGACGCCCGCAGCGGCGCGCCGTCCGCGGCTTCGGCGAGCAGGCAGGCCGCCACGGCGGCACCCTCGCCCTGCGGCGGCTGCGGCGGCAGCGGCTCGCGGCGATGCACGCGCAACCGCCAGCCGATGAAGCTCACCCCGGTGCGCTCCTCGCTAGTGGCAGCGTGCGGCGCCGCCACGGTGTCGACGCCCTCGACGGCGAAGCGATGGCCGTCGTGGAGAAAGCGCACCACCCCGGCACCGACGTAGCCGGTCTCGCGCGCGATCCACCGCGCCGCCTCGTGCATCTGCCGCAGCAGCGGCGGATCGACCGCGCACGGCGACTCGACCAGCAGCGCCCTTTCGCCCTGGCGGACGGTGAGGTCGCGATCGCCGAAGACCCACACCGTGCCGTGGCGGTCGGCCAGCACGTCGATCTCGACCCGCCGCGCCGGCGCCCCGCCCTCCAGCGCGACCGGCAGCCCAAGCGCGCGCAGCGTCTCGGGGTTCTCGACCCGCCGCACGGTCTCCGCGTCCGGGCCGACGACCGCGATGCCCGCCAGCGCGCAGGCGGCGATGAGATCCGCGCGCGGCCCCTGCGGCCAGTGGCCCAGCCACAGCGCGTCGAGCTGCGCCCGCGCCGCGGCCACCACCACCTGCGCCGCCGAGACCTCGTTGGAGCTCGCGGCGAGCGGCTGCACTTCATCGGCCTCGCGGCCATACCACGGCGGGTCGATCGACTCGCCGTGAAACAGCACCGTGACGATCGGCGGCGCGCCGCCGGCGTGGCTCAGTTCGCCGGCGGCGTTGAGCACCCGCACCGCGGTCTCGCCGCGGTCGAGCACGCCGAGGCGCTGGATCGGTTTGCCGTCGCTCATCGGGGCTTCCTCTGCGCTGCGCGCCACCGGGCCGAGCGCGGTGGGCGAAGGGAGAACATGCAAGGGCAGTGGTTTGCGCCCGCCCCCGCGCGGCCGGCCGCGCCGGCAAGCGCGGCCGTGGAACGGCCGGGCGTGTCCGTCGGACTCCCCTGTGGCGCGATTTTGGGTTTCCGGCAACGCGCGGGGGTTCGGCTGGACGCGTCGGTCGGGCTCACTTGTGGCGCGACCTTGGGCGATCGGCGACGCGCGCGGGTCCGGCCGGACGCGTCCGTCGCACTCCCCTGTCGCACCGCTCCCTGCCGGGCCGCGCGCTGCGGGCGGGCGGAGGCGCTCATCGCCTCGTCATCGCCGCAAGGCCGCACGATGGCGGTGACACGCGCGCAACGTG
>CALGWX010000031.1 GCA_937936215.1 uncultured Burkholderiaceae bacterium
CGGCTGGCGCACGATCATCCGGCCGGTTTCGCGGTTGAAGTACTCGTCGATCGGCCGGCCGTTGATGACGATCTTGCCCGTGCCGCGCTTGATGAACACGCGCGCCACCGAACTCTTGCGGCGGCCGGTGCCGTAGTTGTAATTGCCGATCATCGCGTCCTCAAATCTCGAGCGGTTTGGGTTGCTGCGCCGAATGCGGGTGCTCGCCGCCAGAATAGATCTTCAGCTTCTTGATCATCGCGTAGCCAAGCGGGCCCTTGGGCAGCATGCCCTTGACGGCGATCTGCAGCGCCCGGCCGGGAAAGCGGCCCTGCATCTTGTCGAAGGTGGTCTCGTACACGCCGCCCGGGTACCCCGTGTGCCGGTAGTACACCTTGTCGGTGCCCTTGGCGCCGGTGACCCGGAGCTTGCCCGCATTAACCACGACGATGAAGTCGCCGGTGTCCACGTGCGGGGTGTACTCGGGCTTGTGCTTGCCGCGCAGCCGCCGCGCGATTTCAGCGGCCAGTCGTCCGAGCACTTTGTCGCTGGCATCCACCACGTACCAGTCGCGCCGCACGTCCTGCGGCTTGGCGGAGAAGGTTTTCATTGCAGTCGATTCCGGTTGGCCGGCGCGCTGTGGCCGCCGGCAGGCCCTCGCCGGAGGCTACGCCACCGCGCCGGGCTGGCTCCGCTAACGGCAACCGATGTTTCAAGGCCCAGGCGCCGGCGGAAAGCCCATTATTGTATTCGGGCGGCAAGACGCCGCGCAACTCGACCGGTTTGCGCAGGCAAGCCAGCCGCCATCACAGGGACTTACTTGTCGGAGGAGCATTCGATGCAGGCCACCGTGCGCTGGGGCGGACCGGACGGCATGAGCTTCATTGCCGAAACCGGCAGCGGGCACTTGGTCGCCATGGACGGGGCGCCGGACGGCGGTGGCCGCAACCTCGCACCGCGACCGATGGAAATGGTGCTTCTGGGCGCCGGCGGTTGCACCGCCTACGACGTAGTGCTGATCCTCAAGCGCGGCCGCCACCGGGTCACCGGCTGCGAGGTGCGCCTTGATGCGCAGCGGGCGGAAACCGACCCCAAGGTCTTCACGCGAATCGGCCTGCACTTCATCGTCCGCGGCCGGGGTCTGCCGCGGGAGGCTGTCGAGCGGGCGGTGAAACTGTCGCACGACAAGTACTGCTCGGCCACGGCGATGCTCGCCAAGACCGCGGAGATCACCACCGAGGTCGAGGTGCTTGAAGAGGAGTGATCGCGGCGCTCCTCCAGCACCAGCGCCGGGTCACGGCCGACGGATCGCGCCCGCACACTTGCCGAGGCCACAACGAACCGGGTCTGCCGCTCGGCCGGCCGAGGCCGACAACAGCCGCAACCGCCGCGGCCCCCATGGCAACCGCGCACCAAGCTCGCCGCCGTGCTGCGGCTGGCCCCGCCCCCGGGCTCAAATGTAATGCGCGGTGGTGGTCATCACCTTCGCCGCCAGCCGCATCGCCAAGCGGGCTGGCAGCGGCAACTCCGCCCCACCCAGCGCCATGGCCTTCTGGCCGTGGCGGACCTCGTCGGCGCTCATCTGCTCGACAATCGCCCTCGAAGCGAAATCGGCCGCGGGCAGCCGGTCCAAGTGCCCCTGCAGGTGCTGCTCGACCTGGTTCTCGGTTTCCGCCATGAAGCCGAGGCTGATGCGGTCACCCATCTTCGCCGCCAGCAATCCGATGGCAAAGGCGCCACCGTACCAGAGCGGATTGAGCAGGCTCGTCCGTCCGCCGAGTTCGGCGATACGACGCTTGGTCCAAGCCAGGTGATCCGCCTCCTCGCGAGCCGCCTCCGCGAACGTTTCGCGCAGCCGCGGATCGGGCGTACCCAAGGCCTGTGCCTCGTAAAGCGCCTGCGCGCAGACCTCGCCCACGTGGTTGACGCGCATCAGCGCCGCCGCGTCGGCGCGCTCCTCAGCACCTAGGTCATCCGCGAGAGCACCCGCCACCTGCGGCGGATAGGGGCGCGCCGCCGCCGGGGCTCCGGCGAGAGTGCGCAAGGCGCGGTCGGCGACCCCGAGCAGGCGGTCAAGCGGGTCGAGCGTTCGTGTCATCGTTAACGATCCTCGCGTTGCGCCGATGCCACATCCACTTCGGCGCCATGGGGCCACGTCGATGCCGAGCATCCCGTGCTGAGTCCCCGGCACTATCCTTCGACGAACTCAAGTATCGCATCCACACTTCGGGAGACAGGAGATGCGCAAAGCGGTTCTTGCGATGGCGTTGGCCTTGGCCTTCCCCGCTGCCCAGGCGCAGCTCGCCGCGAACAACACGGTCGAGCTGTACGGCATCGTCGACGTGGGCTTCGAGAGCGTCGACAACGGCGCGGTGTCGGCGACCAAACTTACCAGCGGCATTTCGACCGGCTCGCGCTGGGGCATCCGCGGCCGCGAGGACCTCGGCGGCGGCTACTCGGCCATATTCACGCTCGAAAGCCGGATCGAGGTCGATACCGGCCAGATCAGCAACAACGGCGCGATCTATTTCTGCGGCGCCCCGGCGGTATGCCCGGGGGTGGTGCTGACCTCGCCGCTGCCGCCGCAAGTCGCGCCGCAAATCCTTGGGGGGGTCAACACGGTCAACGCCACCCTGCTGAGCGCCGTGGCCAACGTGAACAGCGTCGGCGCGCTGTTCGACCGTCAGGCTTTCGCCGGCCTGATCACGCCTTTCGGCGCCGTGCTCGCCGGCCGGCAGTACACGCCGGGCTACGAAGCGTTCGTCAAGTTCAATTCGTTTTTCGACTCGTTTGCCGGCAATCCGGGTCACCTGGCGACGATCAACCTGCGCGCCAACAACGCCATCCAGTATCGGGCCGAACTCAAGGGGTTCACGCTGGCGGCGATGTATGGCTTCGGCGGCGCGGAGGGGGTTGCCGGCGGCCGCAGCGAACGCCCGACTGTGACGCGCGGCGACGACTTCTGGGGCATGAACGTCCAGTACGCCGGGCCGTCGTTCGGCGCGACGGCCTACTACCAGCAGAACCGCACGGTGACCTTCGCCAAGCCCAACGAGAACCAGAAGGGGCTTGAAACCTATGGCGCGGGCGCCTATGTCGGCTGGGGTGACCTCAGGTTCTTCGGCCACTACATGAAGAAGAAGAACGAAAACCCCGTGCTGATGCCGGCCGATATCCAGAATCTCGTCATCAGCACTGGCGGCAACGTGACCGCGATCCAGAACATCCTGTTCAGCCAGTACATCAATCGCTGGGACGTCAACGCGCTGCGGGGCGTCGCCGGGCCAACCGACACCGACCTGTATCACCTGGGCCTGGAGTGGTCGCTCAGCTTTGGCAAGCTGATCGCCGCCATCAACCGCGCGGAGGACTCCTCGCGCAGCGCATGGGCGACGGCCGACGCCAAAGTGGACTCGTATGGCATCGGCTATTACCACTACCTGTCGAAGCGCACTTGGCTCTACGGCGCGGCAGCGATGGCCAACAACAAGGATCAAGCCCGGATCGCGTTGGGCGCGGCGTGCTGCGTCGGCGGCTGGACGACTGGCCGAGGCGAGGACAGCCGGGTCCTGCAGCTCGGTATCCGGCATACCTTCTGAGAAGCCAGGAGGGAGCGCGGCCAAGGGGCGCTGCGGCGCCCCTTGTCTTTTTCTTTTCCGGCTGATGACTTAGCGAATTGTCGCGCCGGCAGCAATCGGCATTTGCTGTTGCACAAACCCGACATCCGGGGCCGCATTTGCCCGATTAGGTGACGGATGCTTTTGCCGTGCCCTGCGAACTCTGAAAGAATCCGTGCAGCTTCTAGAAGAAGTTAAGTCATCCGAATCGCCGATCGGGATGGCAGGTCTGCGGTCCTCTCGGATGATTCAGGTGCACGACTTGGTGGCAGTTCCGTGAACAAGACCATGGAGATACACATGAAGAAAGGCATTCTTGCTCTGGCCGTGATGGGCGCGTTTTCGGGCGCGGCGCTGGCCCAATCGAGCGTGACGCTGTACGGCATCGTCGACGTCAACGTGCAATTGAGGGACCCCGCGCAGGGCAACTCGGTGCTGGGCATCAATTCGGGCCACCAGTCCGGCGCGCGCTGGGGCCTGCGTGGCTCGGAGGATCTTGGTGGTGGCCTGCGCGGCATCTTTACCCTTGAGGGTGGCTTTGACGTAGACCGCGGCACCCTAAGCCAAGGCGGTCGGCTCTTTGGGCGTCAGGCTTTCGCCGGTGTGCAGGGCGGTTTCGGCACGCTGGCGCTGGGTCGCCTGTCGGCGCTGAGTTCGGGTACCGGCTCGCTCGACATGTTCGGCTTCGTTGACCCGTTCGGGACCGGTTTTGGCGGCTTGAACCTGATTTTCTCTTCAGCCAATGCGCTTCGCGTCGACAACGCCGTGGCGTGGCAGTCCCCGAAGTGGGCGGGCTTCCAGTTCGGCGCGTCTCATTCGTTCAATATCAATGGTGCCGAAGTGTCTCCGCGCAACAACAACACGCACGCGACCGGCTTTGCGGCTGGGTACGAGGCTGGCCCCTTCCGCGCCGCCGTCACCTATGACATCGTGAACAATCCGGCACCAGGCGCTTCAGACCAGAAGCACCTGCAGATCGGCGGCACCTTCACGATGGGCATGTTCAAGCTGCATGCCGGCTACGCTCAGGAGAAGAACATCTTCGCGCTGAACTCGGTGGGCATCACCAACGGCTCAGACGCCGATGCCTGGATGGTCGGTGCCACGGTCAACCTCGGCGCGAGCACGATCATGGCGTCGTTCAACAACTACGACAACGATCGCGTCGGCACCGTCGAGCGCGACCTGCGTCGCTATGGTCTCGCGTACACGTACAACTTCTCGCGTCGGACGAACTTCTATGCCTCGATCGGCGAGAACGACGGCCGCAAGACGCTGAAGAACTCCGCGTTCGACTATCGTCAGTATACGGCGGGCATCCGCCACCTGTTCTGATCGCACAGTCAGTGCATAAACGGAAAAAGGCGCCCTCGGGCGCCTTTTTCGTTTGCGCCGCTGGGGGGCCGTCGACCTTGGCACTCAACCTCGCAGCGGCGCAGCTGCGGTGACTTGTACCCCGCGGCTTCAACTCGGCCCCTTCATGCCGAAGTGACGCGTCAGCCCGGGTTGCCGCGCCGCCGTAATGGCGGCCTGCGATCGCCCAGCGGAGAGTCTTGCTGAACCGCGCCGGTCGTGTTCTCGCGCCGCGCAAGCAGGTCGTCGCCGTCGGTTTCGACGCGCGCTGGCGAGCATCCTCGTTACCGGCGACTCCGCCGCATGAGCGGAGGGAGCCGCCGGCGGCTTCGCCCCGATCGGAACGGACTACTGCTCGTCGTCTTCCTCGAAGCGCGGCTTGCGGGTGAAGCCTCGCGCTTCCGCGCTGCCCTGGTAGCCCCCACGGCGCTCTCCCGCCGCGCGGGGATTGGGGCCGGCGCCGCGCGGTGGGCCCTGCACCACCTGCATCAACTGCAACACCAGCCGCAGCGCCTTGTTCACTGACGCGTCGCCGCGAAACACGTTGGCGACGTCCGGATCGAGGGTGACCGTGAAGCCACCGCCCTCGCGCCCGCCACGTTCGCGGCTGCCGAAGCCTTCGCCCGGTTCACGGTGCGGAGGCCGCCGCTCCCTGCCAGGGCTCACGGCGCGCGGTTGACCCGACGCTGGCCAGCGCTCGCGCGGCGGCGAATCGGCCGCCGCAGCCGGATGCGGGCGGCGCACCCGCTGGTACGGATCGGCGTAGTCGCCCGCTGGTCTGCCCCTCGGCGCGCCCCGCGCGGCCTTGCCTGCCCCTTTGCGCTTCATGATCGCTTCCCCGGAAAGGGCGGCCGGCGGTCAGGCGAGTGCCTGTCCGAGCCGGCGCCCGATTAAACAAGAACGCCGCCCACGGGGGGCGGCGCTCCGCGCGCGGCGGCCGCGATCAGGCCGCCTTCTTGACGGTCGAGTCGCGCAGTTCGCGGCGCAGGATCTTGCCGACGTTGGTCTTCGGCAGATCGGAGCGGAACTCGATGTACTTCGGCTTCTTGTAGCCGGTGAGGTGCTCCTTGCAGTACTCCATAATGTCGCGCTCGGTCAGCGCTGGGTCCTTCTTGACCACGAACAGCTTCACCGCCTCGCCGGAGTTCTCGTCGGGCACGCCCACCGCCGCGCACTCGAGCACGCCGGGGTGCGCCGCCACCACACCCTCGACCTCGTTCGGGTACACGTTGAAGCCGGAGACCAGGATCATGTCCTTCTTGCGGTCGACGATCTTGGTGTAGCCATCGGCGTCCATCACGCCGATGTCGCCGGTGCGGAAGAAGCCGTCGGGCGTCATCACCTTGGCGGTCTCGTCGGGCCGGTTCCAGTAGCCGGCCATCACCTGCGGGCCGCGGATGGCGATCTCGCCGACCGATCCCGGCGGCAAATGGTTGCCCTCGTCGTCGAGGATGGCGATCTCGGTGTTGCAGATCGGCAGCCCGATGGTGCCGGTGAACTTGTCGGTGTCAGTGCGGTTGGCGGTGGCCACCGGCGAGGTCTCGGACAGGCCGTAGCCCTCGCAGATCGGGCAGCCGGTCACCTCCAGCCAGCGCTTGGCCACCACCTCCTGCACCGCCATGCCGCCGCCGGCGGACAGGATCAGCCGCGAGAAGTCGAGCTTCTTGAAGTCCTCGTTGTTCAGCAGCGCGTTGAACAGCGTGTTCACCGCCGGGAAGACGTGGAACTTGCACTTGGCCAGTTCCTTGACGAAGCCGGGGATGTCGCGCGGGTTCGGGATCAGCACGCACTGGCCGCCGATGCGCATCGACATCATCGCGCACACCGTCAGCGCGAAGATGTGATACAGCGGCAGCGCGGTGATGGTCACCGGGTACTCGCCCGGCTTGAGCTTCGACAGCGCCGGCTGGTACCACGCCTCGCACTGGAGCATGTTGGCGATGATGTTCCGGTGCAGCAGGGTGGCGCCCTTGCTGACGCCGGTCGTGCCGCCAGTGTACTGCAGGAAGGCGACGTCGTCGTGGCCGACCTTCACTGGCTTGAGCGACATCTTCAGCCCGTCGGCGAGCACGTCGAGGAATTTGACCGCGTTGGGCAACTGGTACGCGGGCACCATCTTCTTCACGTTGCGCACGACGAAGTTGACGATCAGCCCCTTGACGAAGCCGAGCAGGTCGCCCATCGAGCAGACGACCACCGTCTTGGTCGGCACCTTGTCGAGCACGGCCTGCAGCGTGGTGGCGAAGTTCTCCAGGATGAAGATCGCGTCCGCGCCGGAGTCCTTCAGTTGGTGCTCCAGCTCGCGCGGCGTGTAAAGGGGGTTGACGTTGACCACCGTGCCGCCGGCGCGCAGCACGCCGCACATCACCACCGGGTACTGCAGGATGTTGGGCATCATGATCGCCACCCGCTTGCCCTTGCCCAGTCCCTTGGACTGCAGCCAGGCGCCGATCGCCGCCGAGTTCTCGTCGAGCTGCTTGTAGGTCATCGTCGCGCCCATGCAGCTGTAGGCCGGCAGGCTGCCGTACTTCTTGAAGGCCTCCTCGAGCAGCTGCACCAGCGACTCATACTGGTTGACATCGATGTCGGCGGGCACGCCCTTCGGGTAGTTCTTCAGCCAGAACCGATCGACGGCTCCCATAGCGGTCTCCTTGTTTGTGGCGGGCGCTGCTGCGCCTCGCAAGTTCCGTGTCCTTCCGCACGACGCGGGTCAAAGGCCATGATAGCCGCGCGCCCATGCCTTGCCCTGCCCTGCGTCATGGGCCGCGATCCGCTTCCGCCGTCT
>CALGWX010000032.1 GCA_937936215.1 uncultured Burkholderiaceae bacterium
GTAGCCGATCGTCGCCTGCTCGATCTGCCGCCAAGCTGCGGCCGGCCGCAGCCTGCCGGCCACCGCCCCGGCGACCACGCGCGGCGCCTGCCCGAAGCCGACCTTGCTGTAGACGTCCCACAGCGCCTGGGCAGGCATCTCCAGGGCGATCTTGGCGGTGCCGACGTTGCTCGACTTGGCCACCACCTCGGCGACCGTCAGCATGCCGTAGGCGTGCGCGTCGCCGATCGTGTGCTTGCCGATGGTGAGCTTGCCAGGGGCGGTCTGGATCTGCCGCGCCGGCGTCACCTTGCCGGCCTCCAGCGCGGCGGCGATGGTGAACGGCTTCATCGTCGAGCCGGGCTCGAAGGTGTCGGTGACGACGCGGTTGCGCACGGCGTGCCGGTCCCAGGAGCCACGCGCGTTCGGATCGAAGCTCGGCCAGTTGGCCAGCGCCAGGACCTCGCCGGTGGCCACGTCGATGACCACCACCGCGCCGGCCTTGGCCTTGTGCGTCTCGATCGCGTTGCGCAGCGCGCTGAAGGCGATGAACTGCAGCCGGCTGTCGATCGACAGCCGCACGTCGTTGCCGTCGGCCGGCGGCAGCATCCAGTCTTCCTCGACGACGCGGCCGAGGCGGTCCTTGATCACCCGCCGGCTGCCGTTGCGCGCGGCGAGCACCGTCTCCCACGACAGCTCGACGCCCTCCTGGCCGCGGTCCTCGACGTTGGTGAAGCCGGTCACGTGCGCCACCGCCGGGCCTTCGGGATAGTGGCGCTTGAACTCCGGGCTGTGGTGGATGCCGGCGAGCTTCAGCGCCTCGATTCGCTTTGCCACCTCGAGGTCGACCTGCCGCCGCAGGAAGACGAACTTGCGGTCCTCGTCGGCGAGCCGCCGCCTCAGTTCAGGCAGCGGCATCTGCAGCAGGCGCGCCAGCTGCGCCAGCTGCTCGGGCGTGGCGTCGACGTCCTCCGGGATCGCCCAGATGCCGCGCGCCGGCACCGAGGCCGCCAGCACGACGCCGTTGCGGTCGAGCACCTTGCCGCGCGTGCCCGGCACGTCCAGCGTGCGCGCATAACGAACCTCGCCCTGCCGCTGCAGGAAGTCGGTCCGCGCTCCGCCCTGCAGGTACACGGCGCGGATCGCCAGCGCCAGGAAGCCGCCAAACAGCAGCAGCAGCAGCAAGCGCGATCGCCAGGCCGGCAACCGCACGACGAGCAGCGGGTTGGCGGCGTAGGAAACGCGATCCGGCCGGGACGACGGCCCGCGCCCCCGCAGGCGGCTTCCCGTCATGGCGCGCTCCCCGTGGCGCTGGCCGCCGACCGTGGCCCACGCCGGCGCCGCCGAAGGCTCTTCCCGGCCATCGACGCCGGGCACGTCGCGCCGAACGCCAGCCGGCCAGCGCGCGAGCGAAGCACGGACGTCATCGCTTCGCCGCGTCGGCCGCGGCAAGGTCCAGCGGCGCCGGCCCGGGCAGATAGATCGTCTGCCGCGTTTCGGCCGGCCGCAGCCCCAGGTTGCGCGCTGCGGCGGTAACGGCCGCCGGCTGCGATGCCTTGCCCAGTTCGATCCGCAACCGATTGCCTTCCGCCTCCAGTTCCCTCGCCTGCGCCTGCAGCCGCCCGAGGTCGACGAACAGACCCCGTGCGCGGTGCTGCGCGGTGACCAGCGATAGCGACGCGGCCACCAGCAGCAGGCCCGGCACAACGATGGCGGCGACCACCCGCCCGCGCTGGTTTCTCATCGCGCCGCCTCCGCGGTCGGCAGCGGCGCCGCCGTGCGCTCGGCCACCCGCATCACCGCCGAACGGGCGCGGGGATTGGCCTCGATCTCGGCGGCATCCGATTTGACGCGCGCGATGGAGCGCAGCCGCGGCGGCGGCAGCTCATCAGTGCGCAGCGGCAGGCCCGCCAGCGCCCGCTCCGGATGCGCGTGCGCGTCGATGAACCGCTTGACGCAGCGGTCTTCCAGCGAGTGGAAGCTGATCACCACCAGCCGGCCGCCGACCGCGAGCAACGACAGCGACTGCTCCAGCACTAGCGCCAACTCCTCGAGTTCCTGATTGACGTGAATCCGTACAGCCTGAAACGTCCGCGTGGCCGGATGCTGGGCCGCATCGCGCCGGCTGCGGACGGGGATTGCGCCGGCAACGACCGCGGCCAGCTCCGCAGTCGTGGCCACCGGCCGTCCTGCCGCGCGGCGAGCTGCAATCGCCTTTGCAATCGGTGCAGCAAACCGCTCTTCGCCGTACTCACGAATCACCCGCGTCATTTCTTCGACCGAGGCCGACGCCAGCCACTCGGCGGCGCTGATGCCGGACTGCGGGTCCATGCGCATGTCCAGCGGTGCATCGGCCCGCCAGGAAAAACCCCGTGCCGCCTCGTCGATCTGCGGCGACGACACGCCGAGATCCAGCAGCAGGCCGTGGATGCGTTCGATGCCCATCGCCGCCAGCGTCGCCGACAGCGATGAAAAGCGCGTGCGCACAAAGTGAAATCGCGCGTCTACCACCTGCGCGGCCGCCTCGGCCGCGGCCGGATCGCGATCCGTGGCCACCAGCCGCCCGTGCGCCGACAGCCGCTGCAGAATCAGCCGGGCGTGGCCACCGCGGCCGAAGGTGGCATCCACATAGGTGCCGTCGGGATCGGTCACCAGATGCGCGACGGCCGCCGCCGCCAGCACGGTCAGGTGCGCCGCAGGCGCTTGCGGAACCACGGCCGGCGTTCACTCGCTCAGACGGAGAAGTCGTCGGCGGCGTCCAGGCCGCCTTCGGCAAGCTGCTTCTTCTCCAGCGCCTCCATCCGCGCCGGATCCCACAGCTCGAAGTGCTCGCCCAGGCCCGATAGCAGCACGTCGCGCTCGAGGCCCGCGGCAGCACGCAATTCCGGCGCGATCAGGATGCGCCCGGAACTGTCGAGTTCCAGATCGACGGCGCTGCCGATCAGGATCCGTTGCAGCACGCGACGCGCGTGGGAGAGCTTGACCAGCTCCGCGCGCTTGGCTTCCCAGCGTGGGCGCGGATAAAGCAGCAGGCAGCCATCGGGATGGCGGGTCAAGGTGACGCGGCCCTCGCACTGCGCGATCAGGGCGTCGCGATGCCGGGCCGGAATCGAGATCCGCCCCTTTGCATCCAGCGTCAACCTTGACAGCCCTTGGTACACGCCCCCGCCCCCGCCGTGGAGCCCCAACCCAGCGCAGCCTGCGCGTCGTGGGCAAGCAAGGGCACTTTCCCCCACTTCCCCCCACTTTTCTCCACCGCGCGACTGTAGAGGAGCCGTCGCAAGGGGTCAAGCGAACTCGTGATTTTTGTTCGCTACAACAAAGACTTATCCAAAGTCACGCCGAGTATCGAAGACACAATGCCTCGATGAATGAAGGGGTTAGCGTCTGAAGTGCAAGTGTCATGTGAGGAAACGGCCGCACTCGGCGTTCCGAACACGCGATCGGCGTCCGGCAATGAGTCGCTTCCCTAGCCTCATGCCGCCCACGCCCAAGCACTTGCCGCGCGGTTGCCGCAAGCCCGCACAAGCGGCAAAGGATCGTGGCTGGCTACTCGACGCACTACGCCGAGCGGCCGCGAGCCAGCCCGGCCGACGTCACCTGACTTCGGGCGGTCGATGACGAGGGTGTGCCATCGCATCCGGACCCCCGCCACCGACGGGTCTCCGGTGTCCGCGCCGATCGAAATTTGACCCACCCTGCCGATTGAAATTTGACCCAGGGATGGGTGCCGGCGAGGTGATGGCCGGCTGTGGATAAGTGTACGGATTTGGCTGTTGGCTGGTTC
>CALGWX010000033.1 GCA_937936215.1 uncultured Burkholderiaceae bacterium
GCCGGCGCGCCCGCTCGCGGACGAGCGGGTACGCGCAAGGTTGCCGGCCCGAAGCTGCGCCAGCAGGCCCGGCGGAATGGCCGCCAACGCGGCTTCGAGCACCCGGTCTTCCAGCGGCCGGTCGCGTTCTTCCTCGCCAGCGTCCTGCGGCTCCTCTTCGAGTTGAGCCTCCGGCTGCTGCGTTTCCTCCGGCGGGACGGGCAGCACGGTCGCGCGCGGCGCGAGCACCGCCTGCGCCGCGAAGGCGGCATCGTCCTCGGTGACCCGGCTGCGCCCGTCGAGGGCACAAGACGCGCGAGCCGCCTGCAGCGCCAGCAGCGGCGCGCGCAGCGAGGCAATGCCCAGCGCGGCCGCGGTGGCCGTCAGCGCCTCGATCACTTCCGCCGCCGCGGTCACGCGCGGCAGCCGCTCGCGGGCGGCGGCGATCGCCGCGGCGTCGAGATCGTCATCGTAGGTCTCGCCCCAGCTCGTCGCCGTGAGGTCGAGATGGAACGCCAGCCGGTCGAGCAGGCCCGCGGCCGGCCGATCGTCGTCGGCCTCCCCTTCGTCGAGCGCGACGATGCCGAAGCGCGCTGGGCTGCGCAGCGCGAGGCCGTCGCGCTCGAGTTGCACTTCGCCCGCGTCCAGCGCCGCGGTCAGCCGCGCCGCCGTGCCGGCGCTGACCCGCTCGGCCATCGGCAGCACCAGCACGCCGCCGTCGGCCTCGGCAAGCAGGCCACGCTCGGCCACCGGCCGCCCGGCTTTCAGCGTCGCGGCGAGATCGAGGCCCCCCAACAGGCGACTGTCGTTGACGTGCAGCGGCACCCGTCGCCAGGCCGCGGCGGCGGGCAGCAGCCCGCGCAAGGCCGCCAGCCAGCGGTCACGCACCGGCCCAGCGGGTGCGCGCACGACCACCCCTCCCAGGCCGGCCGGGTCGACCGCGACGAGCGCTGCCGTGGCGAGCGCCAACGGCCACCGCGGCATCGAGGCCGCCGGCGGCGCAGCGGACATGCGAGCCATTGCGCCGCTTGCCATCGACTTCGAGGCGGATCGCGTCGGCTGCATCGCGCACCGAGCCTTACCGGCCGCAGCTGGATGCGCCTGACGCAGCGGTCCCCCGCCGGCACTCGTCGTCGTTCGGTGCGGGCGCGGCGGCGGGGCCGGCACTGCGGTGGATCATGGCCGCGATTTCTTCGCTGGCCGGCCCCGGCCTCCCGATCACTTCTCCCCGGCCGCCCCGAACAGCTCGGCCAGCGCCCGCTCCACCCGCGTCGTCGAGCCGGCGTCGTCCAGCACGTTGCGGCGCAGGCGGTGCCGCAGGGCCGACGGCGCCACGCGCCGCAGGTGCGCATCGGTCACTTCGCTGTCGCCTTCGAGCGCGGCCAGCGCCCGGGCGGCGCGCATCAGCGTCAACTCCCCGCGCAGGCCGTCGGTGCCGAGCCTGATGCACAGTTGTGCCGCACGCTCCAGCGCCGCGTCGGGCACGACGACGTCCGCCAGCCGCTTGCGCGCGGCAACCAGCCGGCGCCGCACCCGCTCGTCCTCGCGCCGCCAGTGTTCGACGAACGCAGCCGGGTCGCGCTCGAAGGCATCGCGCCGGCGCACGACCTCGATGCGCGCCGGCAGCTCCGCCGGCGTCTTTACCTCGACCGACAGGCCAAAGCGGTCGAGCAGCTGCGGCCGCAGCTCGCCCTCCTCCGGGTTGCCGCTTCCCACCAGCACGAAGCGGGCCGGATGCCGCACGCTGATGCCCTCGCGCTCGACCACGTTCTCAGCGGAGGCGGCCACGTCCAGCAGCAGGTCGACGAGATGGTCTTCGAGCAGGTTGACCTCGTCGATGTAAAGAAAGCCGCGATGCGCGCGCGCCAGCAGGCCGGGCTCGAAAGCCTTGACGCCCTGGGTGAGCGCGCGCTCCAGATCGAGCGCGCCGACCACCCGGTCTTCGGTGGCACCGAGCGGCAGGTCGACCACCGGCACCGGCACCGCGCGCGACTTCAGCGCGCCGTTGCCTTTCCCGGCAGGCTTGCGGCAGGCCTCGCAAAGCCCGGCCGCGGCCTGCGGCTCGCAGTTGTAGGGACAGCCGACGACGACCTTCATCGGCGGCAGCAGCGCCGCCAGCGCCCGCACCGCCGTGGACTTGCCGGTGCCGCGGTCGCCGAAGACCAGCACGCCGCCGATCGACGCATCCACCGCTGCGATCAGCAGCGCCAGCTTCATCTCGTCCTGGCCGACGATCGCGGAAAAGGGAAAGGGCGTGGGCATGGGGAAGCGGCGCGATGGCGGGACTTCTTCGTTGGCCGAAAACCGACGGACCGGCTCGCCGGACGGTCGGCGAACGATACCCCGCACCGCCGACGCTTTCACGCTTCCGAGGAGGACGGCAGCCGTTCGACCGCGCCCGTGCCGCGGACCGAATCGGGTAAGATCTCGCCCTCGCGAAAGCGCCCGGCAGCAGAGAAGATCGTGGCTCTGCCGGCGCCTCCCGACACGGCCAAGTAGCTCAGTTGGTAGAGCAGAGGACTGAAAATCCTTGTGTCGGCGGTTCAATTCCGTCCTTGGCCACCACTCCCTTTTTCCGCTTGTGGCAGCCCTTCGGGCGCGGCCGATGGCCTGTCAAGTGCCGACACCCATCTCCAGTTGAACTGCACATGGGCGAGCGAAGGCTAACCTACGTTCGGCCTTGCCATCGCGCGGCGGGCACTGCGGCACCAGGTTGTCGCCTCGGGGCGGCCCTGACACCGGCGCCCGCTGCGTAGCTCGCCCGTTCGGACCCTCGTCTTGCACGCACTGACCTTCACCGCCGACGACGGCGAGCTGCTGCGCGTCTGGCGCCACGGCGAGTCCGGCTCGGCCATCGTCTTCCTGCACGGCTGGACCGCCAGCCACCTCGAGTGGTCGCCGTTGATCCACGACCTGGCGCCGCACTTCCGCCTTTACCGCTGGGATGCGCGCGCCCACGGCGGCCACGCGCCGCGCACGACCACGGAAGCAACGGCCCGGCGCATGGCGCGCGACCTCGATCAGATGATCGAAGCGTTCGATCTCGCCGGCGCCTGCTTCGTCGGCCACTCGATGGGCGCGCTCACGCTCTGGCAATACCTGCGCGACTTCGGCTCCGCCCGCATCGGCGCGCTGTGTCTGATCGACCAATCGCCCAAACTCATCACCGACAGCGAGTGGAAGCTTGGCATCTACGGCGACTTCGACGCGGCGCGGTCGGCGCGCTTCCTCGCCGAGCTTCGCGAGGACTTCGCGGAAAGCGTCCTGCGCCTGGCCGCCCAAGGACTGAACGACGCGGCGCGCGAAGGTTACGCCGCCAACAGCCGCGGCTGGCAGCGGGTGCGCAAGGCGCTGCACGCGCTTGATCCCGAGCCGCTGATCGCCTGCTGGCAGGACCTGGTGCGCCTGGATTTGCGCGAGGTGTTGCCGGCCATAGACCGCCCCTGTCTGCTCGTCTACGGCGGCCACAGCAACTTCTACCCGGTGGAAACGGCTTACTGGGTGCAGCGCCATACACCGGGGGCGAGGCTGTCGATCCACGAGCAAGGCAACCACGCGCCACACCAGATGGACCCGAAGCGCTTCGTCGCCGAGTTGGCGGCATTCGCCGCCGAGTGCCGCGCCCGACAAGCCGCCGTCGTAGGATCCGCCGTGGTCGAGTCGCGGTCAGCCTGACGAATCATCGGCGCGCTGGCCATCGGAGCCCGCAGGACGTGAAACCCACGCGCATCGTTGCCACCGTGTTCGCGGGGATGGCTGCGGTCGCCACCGCGGCCGCATCTCCGCCTGAGGTGGCCGCCGGCGCCACCGTCTTCTGGGGTTGGCCCGGCCCCGGCCCGTGGGTGC
>CALGWX010000034.1 GCA_937936215.1 uncultured Burkholderiaceae bacterium
GACCAACTCGACCCGCGCGCCATGCACTTCGAGCACGATCCGGCTGCACGAGGCGGCGATGCGCGCCGTTGACCTGGGCCGTTCCGCCTGGACCGCGACCGGTAACAGGGCTGCCGGCACCGGCGACGAAGGCTTGGCCGCAGGCGCCGTGCGCTGATGTTTCACGATCCACTTGCGCACGAGGTTGGCGTTGATGCCATGCGCCAAGGCAATCCCGGCCACCGATACGCCGGGCTGCAGACACTGCTCGACGATCGCCCGCTTGTGGCTCGGGCTGTACACGCGCCGGCCGTCGCGCCTGCGCCGAACGACCAGCCCGCCTTCACTTTGACCGCGCTCCGTCTCCAAGGTGTCCACATCCGCCATGGTGGACACCATCGTCCCCAACCTCACACCTCAATTCAAGACGGCCTTGAGGGGACGCTTACCGGCGACGAGTGCCAGGTTAAAGATCATGATGCCGGTCATCACCGGAGCCTCGCGGCCGGCCGCGGTCAGGTCGATGCGGCGGCCGTAGATGTCGCCCTCGCGGCGAATCCGATAGGGGTGGACCGCTAGGCCGGATGTTTCAGGAGGTCGCCCCCGAATGTGTGATTTCGTCAGCTTCGTCAAGGGCTTGCGGCAGGTCAACCGCGTATCCACTTTGGATCGTTGGGGCGACGCGGGTTTGCGCGGCGCCTGCACGGTCATCTTGCGCTCAAGTGCTCGCAAAGGCCCGCCAGGCTTTGCTGCGCCCCTCTCGCGCAACCTGCCGCGCGCATCCGCGCGCGCAATTGCCGCGTCCCTCGTGAAATATCCGGGCTAGCGAACCGCCATGGTGGCGCTCCACCGCCACCGTCATGTGGCCGCTGTGCGCGAGCAGTGTATGGTCGGGCAGGGGGATCGCGGCGGCGTCGATCGCGCGCGCCCGCGGCTCCTCGCTGTCGCCGAAGAACGCGAGCATCAGGCGGACGACCTTGGCCGGGTCGATGGCCGGGGGCGCGGCCGCCCGCGGCGAGGCCAGGGCGGTCAGCGGCGGCGGGGCGGGCGGCGGGGCCATGCGCTAGCCCGGATATTTCACGAGGGGCGCGGGACTTGCGAGGATGCCGGGGCGAGCCAGGTGGCGCGAGAGGGGCGCAGTCAAAGGCCGGTGGGCCTTTGCGAGCACTTGAGCGCAAGATGGCCGGCCCGGCGCCGTGCAAGCCCGCGTAGCCCGGCGATCCAAACTGGCCGCACGGTTCACGTGCCGCAAGCGCGTGGCCAGGCCGACGAAATCGCGCATTCGGGGGCGACCGCGTGAAATGTCCGGGCTAGAACTTCTGCGGCCGAAAGATGCCGACGTCGGCCGTGAACAGGGTGACGGCGTAGTTCGCCGCGTAACGGTCCAGCACGTGCTGCGCCAGCTTCGCGGCCACCGCCTCCTCGCAGATGACCTTCATCTCGATCGAGCGGTCCGCTTCCCAGCGCGCCTCGCGGTCGCCGCGCTCGCCGCCGCCGCGCACGTCGGTGATCGTGTAGCCGTGCGCGCCGAAGCGGCGCGCATCGCTGACGAGGCTCTTCTCCAGGGCCGACTCGCCGATGATCACCAGCAGCTTTCTGGCATGCGTTTGCATCACGAGCCTCCGATCCAGCGCGCCAGCTGAAGATAGAGCGGAATGCCGACGAAGATGTTGAACGGGAAGGTGACGCCGAGCGCGACCCCGATCGACAGCGCCGGGTTGGCCTCGGGCACCGCGATGCGCATCGCCGTCGGCGCGGCGATGTAGGAGGCGCTGGCGGCCAGCGTGGCCAGCAGCGCCGTGCCGCCGGTCGAAAGCCCGACCAGTTGCCCGGCCGCCGCTCCCAGCAGGGCGAGCAGCAGCGGGGCGCCGATGCCGAAGGCCAGCAGGAACGGTCCGGCGCGCTTCAGGTCCCCGATGCGCCCGCCGGCGACCAGCCCCATTTCGAGCAGGAACAGCGCCAGCACGCCCTTGAAGAGATCGGTGAACAGCGGCGCGATCGGCTTGGCGCCTTCGGGCCCGATGGCCGCGCCGATCGCGAGCCCGCCCAGCAGCAGCAGCACGCTCTTGCCGAAGATCACCTCGTGCGCCAGCGCACCCCACGCGATGCGCTGCGCCGCGCCGAGCCGCGCCAGCACGATGCCGACGACGATGCCCGGCGCTTCCATCAGCGCCACGATCAGCGGCATGTAGCTCTCCGCCTCGACCGCGCGCGCGGCAAGGAAGCTCGTCGCCACCGCGAATGTCACCACCGAGACCGAACCGTAGTGGGCGGCGATCGACGCGGCGTCGGCTCGCGCCAGCTTCAGGCGCAGCACCGGGAACAGCAGCAGCGGGATCGCGGCGCCCAGCGCGATGGCGGCGAGCGCCTGCGGTAGCACCGTGGCCAGCGGCTGCTGCGCCAGCTGCACGCCGCCCTTCAGGCCGATGGCCAGCAGCAGGTAGATCGCCAGCGCCTCGTACAGCGATTCGGGCAGGCGCAGGTCGCTCTTGGCCAGGCGCGCGACCAGGCCGAGCAGGAAGAAGAGAACGACCGGGTCCAAGCGTCAGGTCGGGTCGACGGGGTGGGCGCGCAGCGCGTCGGGCAGGCCGTCGTGGTCGCCCTTCAGGACGGTCGGCGCGTTTTTCCAATGCAGGTCGCCGATCTCGGCGTTGCGCTGCGGATGCAGCGGATAGTGGCACGCCGAGTCGGGACGGCTTCGCTCGCCGCCGACCAGCAGGCGGACGACGCTTTCGGTGTTGTTGATGAACGTGTGCGCGATGCCGGTGCCGGCAGGGAAGCCGACCGCGTCGCCGGGCTGCAGCCGGTAGAGCACGCCGTCGATACACGCGTCGGGCGTGCCTTCGATCACGAACACGAACTCCTCCTCGTCGCGCTCGGCATGGGGCCAGGAGGTGCGTCGACCGGGCGGCAGCAATTCGTGGTTGAAGCCCACCCTCCGCAGGCCAAAGGCGTGGCCGAAGCTGGCGCCGATGCTCAGGCGTTCCCGGCTTCCCGGATAACGGTGTTCCTCGGCCGACTGGATCTCGCGCCAGTGCCGAATGAAGGGCGGTCGATCAGCCACCGGCTTTCTCCTTTCTCAGCAGTCCGTCGATCGTCACCAACGCCGCTTCGAGGGTGAAGGCATCGGCTTCAAGCGCCTCGAGCACGCGCGGCAACTCCCAGCAGCCGATCTCGCTCACTTCGCCATCCTGGTTGCGCGGCCGCGCCTCGGCCGGCAGCGTGGCATCGAAGACCTGCACGTCCTCGACCTGAAAGCCCTCGGGCACGGGGCGGGTGAAGCGGATGCGGCCGCCGCGCCGCAGCGGCCAGCCGGCGATGTCGAGGCCAGCCTCCTCCATCGCCTCCCGCGCCAGGGCGGTGGCCTCGTCCTCGCCGGCGGGCACCATGCCGCCCACCAGGTTGTCGAGCCGGCCGGGGTCGATCCGCTTGTGCGCGGCGCGCCGCGCCACCCACATGCGGCCGTCGGGCGCAAACGCGTTCAGGTGCACGGCCGTGGTGGCGAGCCCCAGCGTGCGGCAGGCCGCGCGCTCGATCACCGCCAAGGGGGGTGCGCCGGGCTGCGGGCGGACGTCGAGCCGCTCATCTCGCCAGCCGCGCAGAAGCCCGGCTTCGCGCAGCCGCAGCGCCGCCTCGTGCAGCTGCGCGGTGCGCGCCGCGGCGTCGAGCCCCTCGTCGAGCAGCAGCAGGCGGTAGTCGCTGAGCTGGAAGTGCGGGGTGGCGGTGGCGAGGAAGCTCGCCACCTCGGGGCTGGCCACACCGACCTCATGGCCGGCGACGACCACCGGCAGCCAGTCGCGCGGCGTCGGCTGCTGCGCGCGCGCCAGCAGCTTCGCCTGCAGCGCCCGCAGGCGGACGGTGTCGATCAAGCGCGGTCCCTGCCGGCGCGCGCTCGGGGCGGCGCGCAACCCGCGCCGCGCCGCCGCTGGGGCGCCGGAGATCGCCGCCCTCGGCAACGCGCCGAGGGACGGGGTACGGTCGGAACCCGCGGCCACGGGAGCGCCAGCGGCGCGTCGCCATCGGCCGCAATCATCCCCGTTCCTCGGGCCGCATGTGCGGGAAAAGGATCACGTCGCGGATGCTGGGCGCATCCGTGAGCAGCATCACGAAGCGGTCGACGCCGACGCCGCAGCCGGCCGTCGGCGGCATGCCGTACTCGAGGGCGCGGATGTAGTCGGCGTC
>CALGWX010000035.1 GCA_937936215.1 uncultured Burkholderiaceae bacterium
GCGCGAGCGCGCCGGCGCCAAGGCCGCAGCCGATCACCACGGCGGTCAACTCGGGCAGCGACGCCAGGGGCCGGAACATCAACTCCGGCTGCTGCGGGTCCAGGCGCATTTCCGGCGTGCCGATGCAGTCGACGTAGACGCGGCCGGTGCCGAGCCGCAGCGCCGCGCGCGCCGCCAACAGCGGCGCCCCCACCATGCCGACATTGCCGCCCACCACAGCGATGCTGCCGTAGGTGCCCTTGTGCGTGTTGGGGCGCCGGCGCCGCAGCAGCGCCGGGAAATCGTCGGGCGACAGCAGCCGGCCGGTGCTCGGTGCCGGGGCCACGCCGATGCGCTCGATCCGCACCTCGCCGGCGGCATCGCAACCCTCGCCGGTGTACAGGCCCGGCTTGGCGCCGATGAACGTGACGGTGCCGTGGGCGCGCACGCCGGTCACGGCCCCGACCCAGCTGCCGCGGTCGGCGTCCAGTCCGCTCGGCACGTCGATCGCCAGCACCGCCGCGCCGCTGGCCGCCATCCGTTGCGCGGCGGCCAGATAGGGGCCCGCAAGCGGCCTCGCCATGCCGATGCCGAACATCGCATCGACGATGGCCGCCGGGCGCGCCTCGGGCGGCCACTCGGCATGCGTGGCGCCGCCGGCGGCCCGCCAGCGCGAGAACGCCTCGTGGGCATCCGCGGCGGTGGGCGCGGCGAGCGCGACGCACTCGACCGCGACGCCACGCTGCCGCAGTTCGGCCGCGCAGACGTAGCCGTCGCCGCCGTTGTTGCCTGGCCCGCAGATCACGAGCACCGGTCCGGGCGATGCGTCCAGGCACTCGATTACCCAGGCCGCGGCCGCGGCCCCGGCGCGGCGCATCAGTTCGCCCGCGGGGAGGTCAGCCTGCGCCGCCTGTTCCAGCGCGCGCAGCTCGGCGACCGTGTACAGCGGCTCGCTCATGGCGCCCGCGCGCCCGCCGCGCGGGGTGGATGAAGGACAGGCATGGCGGGCCAATGCTACGGCGAAGCGCGCGCAAAGCGCTCTACCGTCAGCCCTTCCAGATCGATTTGCGGCGGGCGTCCCGCCACCAGGTCAGCCACCAGCCGCGCCGAGCCGCAGGCCATCGACCAGCCGGTGGAGCCGTGGCCGAGGTTCAGGAACAGGTTGGCCACCGCCGTGGGTCCGAGGACGGGCGGGCCATCGGGCAGCATCGGCCGCGCGCCGACCCACGTCCGCGCTTGCGCGTACGCGGCAGCGCCGGGGAACCAGTCGCGCGCCACCCGCAGCAGCATGCCCAGCGCGGTGTCGCGCAGGGCGAGCTTGCGGTTGCCGATCTCGGCGGCGCCGGCCACGCGCAGTCGGTTGCCCATGCGCGTGATCGCCACCTTGAACGCCTCGTCCATCACCGACACCATCGGCGCGAACTCGAAGCGCGAGATCGGCACCGTCAGCGAATAGCCCTTGACGGGATACAGCGGCAGTTTCACCCCGGTGCCGCGTAGCAGGCGCGCGCTGTCGGCGCCGGCGGCGAGCACGACCGCATCGGCGGTGACGTCGCCGATCGCGGTGCGCGCAGCCACGACGCGGCCGCCTTCCAGCCGCAGGCCCGTCACCGCCGTCTCGAAGCGGAACGCCACGCCGGCCTGCGCCGCGAAGTCCTTGATCCGGCGCGCGAAGTAAGCGCAGTTGCCGGTTTCCTCCTCGGGCAGGTGCAGGCCGCCGGCCAGCGGCGTGGCGTCGATCAGCGCCGGCTCCAGCACGCGGCAGGCGGCGGCGTCGAGCAGGCGGTGCGGCATGCCGGCCTCCGCCAGCAGCTCGATCGACGGCTTCGTCGCCTCGATATCCGCCGCGCTCCGGAACAGCTGCAGCCAGCCCTGCCGCTGCTCGTAATCGATCGCGTGGCGGCGGCGCAGCTCGTGCAGCACCGCGCGGCTGTATTCGGCCAGGCGCTGCATCCGCTGCTTGTTGCGGCGAAAGCGCTCCAGGCGGCACTCACCGAGCCAGCGCGCGAGCCAGCGCCACTGCGCCGCATCGAGGGTGGGCCGGAAGATCAACGCGGACTGCCGCCGCCACAGCGACGCCAGCACCTTGCGCGGCATGCCGGGCTGCGCCCACGGCCGCGCGTAGGCCACCGAGATCACCCCGGCGTTGGCGTAACTCGCTTCCTGGGCCACCCCCGGCCTGCGGTCGAGCACGGTGACCTCGACGCCGCGCTGGCGCAGCTCGAACGCGGTGGTGACGCCGATGATGCCGGCGCCGACGACGAGCACGTGCATCTGCTGTTCTTCTTCGCCCCGTGCCTAAAGTTTCATCTGGCTCGGCAGGTAGGTCACCAGCGGCGGATAGAACCAGATCAGCAGCACCGCCAGCACCATCATCATGAAGTAGGGGAAGGCGGCGCGGGCGATGTAGCTGATCTGGTGGCCGGTCATGCCCTGCAGCACGAACAGGTTGAAGCCCACCGGCGGCGTGATCTGCGCCATCTCGACCACGATGACGATGTACACGCCGAACCAGAGCAGGTCGATGCCGGCAGCCTTCAGCGTCGGCAGCAGCACCGCCATCGTCAGCACCACCATGCTGATCCCGTCGAGGAAGCAGCCGAGCACGATGTAGAAGACCATCAGCAGCAGGATCAGCGCGAACGGCGACAGGTTCAGCGCGCCGATACCCTCGGCCAGGTGCCGCGGCAGGCCGATGAAGCCCATCGAAAGCGACAGGAACGAGGATCCGGCGAGGATCAGCGCGATCATGCAGTACAGCCGCGTGGCGCTCATCAGCGACTGCCAGAAGGTGTCCCAGGTGAGCGACCGCTGCGCCGCCGCCACCAGAAGCGCGCCCAGCACGCCGAGCGCGGCCGCCTCGGTGGCGGTGGCCACGCCGGTGTAGATCGAGCCCAGCACGGCTAGGATCAGCAGCAGCGCCGGCAGATAGAGCGGCGAGGCGCGCACCAGTTCGCCTTGGCCGAGGATCTCGGTCAGCTCGTAGGAGCCGGTGATCTGGCCGAGGAGCAGCATGCCGGCGAGCATGGCGAGCCCGCCGCCGCCGGTGACCGCGAGCGCCATCCTTGCACCCTGCCGGCCTTCGGGCAGGTGCCGCCAGTAGCCGATCAGGAGGAACGAGGACAGGCTGGTCAGCTCCCAGAAGATCAGCAGGAGCAGGACGTTGTCGGACAGGACGATGCCCAGCATCGCGCCCTGGAAGAGGAGCAGGTAGCAGTAGAACCGCCCCATCGGATCGTCGCGGCCGAGATAGAAGCGGGCGTAGATGATGATCAGCAGGCCGATCGCCAGGATCAGGGCGGCGAAGAACAAGCCGAAGCCGTCGGCGAAGA
>CALGWX010000036.1 GCA_937936215.1 uncultured Burkholderiaceae bacterium
CCTGGGCTGAACATACAAGACGGCTGCCAAAGACTGTCGTCGTGGCGATCGAAAGACCGCATCGTGGCTGGCGGACAAGCGCCAGACGCCCTCCGGAATCTTGGCGGCCATCATGTTCCTCCGGTCCAACTTGCGCCCGTCGACGATGAACCTGCCGTCGCCGACCGCGTCAACCATGCGCCTCTCCTTGCGCGCCGAATCCATATACGCGGCAAGGCCCTCCAGCACGACGATGTTGTGCCTGCCGACGATGTCGATGACCTTGCACTCGATGTTGGCCAGACACTCCTCGATCAAGGGCGCCTTGACGAAGTTGCCGCGAACGGGCGTGAGCTTGAACGTGGCGAACTTGTCCGTGTCGGCGCCGGAGCAGGTGCCGATCCCGACCACCTTGTCCAGCAGGTCGACGGTAGGAACGGCTACGACGCACTCCTGGTTCTTCCGCGGCGCTGCGAAAGCGTGGTTCCACTCGCCCGTGGTGATGGCAAACAGCGGCGTGAAATCCACCACCCTGGTCCACGAGATGGTCATGACGTTGTTCTTGCCGCCGTCATGCGTCGTCACCAACACCACCGGTCCCGGTTCGATGAGGGTGAGAGCGCGGTTCAGTTTCAACCGGCGCATGGGCGCCCCCTCCGCATCGTCGTCGGCTCACGCATCGCGCACGTGCGCCAGCGCCTGCTGCGGCGACTCGTACACGTGCGGCGCCACGCCGCGCCTGCGCAGCGCCGCGCCCAGCTTGGCGCGCAGGAAGCCGGAGGTCGTGTAGCGCGAGACGCCGTCGTAGTAGCGCTCGACCAGGCCCTTGACCATCGCCGCGTAGGCGTCCTCGACCTCCGGCGCCAGTTCAAAGTGGTCGTAGTTCACGATGGCGTAGACGCGGTGGCCTATCGGCGAAAGGATGGCGTCGACCTCGCGCTCGATGGCGTCCACGTCGGCCTGCGTGCGCACGCGCAGCCGCTCGAAGTTGATGAACAGGATGTTCTGCTGGTCGTCGTAGGCGAAGCGCGATGACAGCGGCACCTCCAGCATGCGCTCGCGCAGGCCCATCGGGCCGTCACCGAAGATCGCCGCCTCCATCGGCGCCGGCGCGCCGCGGATCACCGGCTCGAAGTCCATCTTGGCCAGGATGTCGCGCTCGATGTCGATGCCGGGGGCGACCTCGATCAGTTCCATGCCCTCCGGCGTCAGCCGGAAGACACAGCGCTCGGTGATATACAGCACCTTCTGCCCGCGCGCGAGCGCGTAGGCGCCGGAGAAGGTGCGGTGCTCGACCTCGCGCACGAACTTGCGCGGGCCGATGTCGTTGTGCAGCACCAGCTTGCCGTCTTCCACTGCCACCCGCAGGTCGCCTGCGGTGAAGGTGCCGACGAAGATCACGCTCTTGGCCGACTGCGAGATGTTGATGAAGCCGCCGGCGCCGGCCAGCCGCGGCCCGAACTTGCTGACGTTGAGATTGCCCTCGCGGTCGGCCTGCGCCAGCCCCAGGAAAGCCATGTCGAGCCCGCCGCCGTCGTAGAAGTCGAACTGGTAGGGCTGGTCGATGATCGCCTGCGTGTTGACCGCAGCGCCGAAGTTCAGCCCCGCCGCCGGGATGCCGCCGACCACGCCGGGCTCGGCGGTCAGCGTTAGCAGGTCGATCACCTTTTCCTCAGCGGCCACCAGCGAGATGCCGTCGGGCATGCCGATGCCGAGGTTCACCACGCTGTTCGCGCGCAGCTCCAGCGCGGCGCGGCGGGCGATGATCTTGCGCTCGCTCATCGGCATCGGCGGCACGTGGCTCGCCGGCACGCGGATCTCGCCGGAGAACGCCGGGCTGTACGGCTCGACGAACGTCTGCCAGTGGTACTCGGGCTTCTCCGCCACCACCACGCAGTCGACCAGCACGCCGGGGATCTTCACCTGCCGCGGGTTCAGCGACCCCCGCTCGGCGATGCGCTCCACCTGCACGATGACGATGCCGCCGGAGTTGCGCGCCGCCATGGCGATGGCCAGGCCTTCGAGCGTGAGGGCCTCCTTTTCCATCGTGATGTTGCCGTCGACGTCGGCCGTGGTGCCGCGCACGATGCCGACGTCGATCCGCGGCGCCTTGTAGAAGAGGTACTCCTCGCCGTCGATCTCCATCAGCCGCACGAGATCCTCGGTGGTGCGGGCATTCAGTTTGCCGCCGCCCAGGCGCGGATCGACGAAGGTGCCCAGCCCGATCTTGGTGATGTGCCCCGGCTTGCCGGCCGCGGTGTCGCGATACAGGTGCGTGATCACGCCCTGCGGCAGGTTGTACGCCTCGATGCGGTTGGCCACGGCCAGTGCCTGCACCCGCGGCACCAGGCCCCAGTGGCCGCCGATCACACGCTTGAGCATGCCTTCGTGGCCGAAGTGATTCAGCCCGCGGTCCTTGCCGTCGCCCTGGCCGGCGGCGTAGACGAGCGTGAGGTCCTGCGGCCGGCCGATGCCGTCGGGATCCTTGGCGCTCGATTCGAGGAAGCGCTCCTCGATCGCCACCGCGATGTTCTCGGCGAAGCCGATGCCGACGAAACCGCTGGTGGCGATCGTGTCGCCGTCCTGGATCAGTTGCACCGCCTCGCGCGCGGTGACGATCTTGCCCTTCTCGAAGGTGCGCAGCGCGGCGAGCAGCTCGCGGCCGTGGGTGCTCATGCCCGTCTCCTCGCGGGTTCGCAGACCCGCTCTTCTACAATGCCCGCCACTCTAGCGAAGAGGAGGAGCGCATGGAAATCGCGAACAACGTCTTCATCGTCACTGGCGGCGCCTCCGGCCTGGGCGGCGCCACCTCGACGATGCTGGCGCGCGGCGGCGGCAAGGTGGTGATCGCCGACGTGCAGGCCGACAAGGGCGAAGCACTCGCCCGCGAACTGGGCGCCAACGCCCGCTTCATGAAGTGCGACGTCACCTCCGAGGCCGACGCGCAGGCGGTGGTGGCCGCGGCCACTGCCTGGGGGCCGCTGCGGGGGCTGGTCAACTGCGCCGGCATCGCCATCGGCGAGAAGACGGTCGGCAAGGACGGGCCGCACGCGCTGGCCAGCTTCGCGCGCGTGATCGGCATCAACCTGATCGGCACCTTCAACATGATCCGTCTGGCGGCCGACGCGATGTGCAAGCTCGAGCCGACCGCCGACGGCGAGCGCGGCGTGCTGATCAACACCGCCTCGGTGGCGGCCTTCGACGGGCAGATCGGCCAGGCCGCGTATTCGGCCTCCAAGGGCGGTGTCGTCGGCATGACGCTGCCGATCGCGCGCGACCTCGCTCGCAACGGCATCCGCTGCGTGACGATCGCGCCAGGCCTGTTCGAGACGCCGATGCTGCTCGGCATGCCGAAGGAAGTGCAGGACTCGCTCGGCAAGCAGGTGCCTTTCCCGTCGCGGCTGGGCAAGCCGGCGGAGTACGCCAAGCTGGTGGCGGCGATCCTCGACAACGTGATGCTCAACGGCGAGACGATCCGCCTGGACGGTGCGATCCGGCTGCAGCCGAAGTAAGGGGCCCGCGCCGGCGGTCGGGTTGCGCCGGCGTAGCCGTGAAGGCGGGTTGGGCCATCGCCACGAACGCGGCGAGAGGCGCACGGCGCGGCCTCTGCGGCGGGCGAGCGACGTGAATGACCTCCCCGCCCGCCCGTGCCGCGCGTCGGCGTGCCTCCCTGTCAACAATCAGCCGCGATGACTGACCGCCTGCGCCAGCTTCTCGTCGCGCTTGCCGCGGCGCTGCTGGCGGCCTGCGCCAGCGCACCGCAACCGGCGGCCGCGCCGGAAGGCCCGAGCGATTTCCGCGCGCGGGTGCAGGCCACGACGGCCACCGGCCACATGGCGGCAGCAGCCAACCCGCTGGCGGCCGAGGCGGGCCGCGAGATCCTGCGCGCCGGCGGCTCGGCCGTCGACGCCGCGATCGCCATGCAGATGGTGCTCACGCTGGTGGAGCCGCAAAGCTCCGGCATCGGCGGCGGCGCGTTCCTGCTGCACTTCGACGGCCGGCGCGTGCAGAGCTTCGACGGCCGCGAGACGGCGCCGGCCGCGGCCGACGAAAACCTCTTCCTCGTCGACGGCAAGCCGATGACCTTCTACGCAGCCGCGGTCGGTGGCCGCGCCGTTGGCGCGCCCGGCGTGCTGCGCGTTCTGGAAGCCGCGCACCGGCAGCACGGCCGCCTGCCGTGGGCGAGGCTGTTCGAGCCGGCGATCCGCCTGGCGGAAGACGGCTTCGCCCTTTCGCCCCGGCTGCACACGCTGCTGAACAACGAGAAGCACCTGCGCAACGATCCCGCCGCGCGCGTGTACTTCTACGAGTCCGACGGCGCACCCAAGGCCATCGGCACGCGGCTGCGCAACCCGGCACTGGCGGCCACCCTGCGCGCGATCGCCGCCGGCGGCGCCGAGGCGTTCTACCGCGGCGAAATCGCCGCCGACATCGTGCGCGCGGTGCAGTCGCACCCGAACCGCGGCCTGCTCGCCGAATCGGACCTCGCCGGCTACCAGCCCAGGGAACGGCCACCGGTGTGCACCGATTACCGGCGCTGGCGCGTCTGCGGCATGGGGCCGCCCTCGTCGGGCGGCATCGCGGTGGCGCAGATGCTCGGCATCCTGGCGCAGCGGAACATCGCCGCCGCGCCGCCGGCCGCGGTCGAGGGCAGCGCGCAGCCGCAGGCCGAGGCGGTGCACCTGTTCAGCGAGGCGGGGCGGCTCGCCTTCGCCGACCGCAACGTCTACGTGGCCGACCCGGATTTCGTGCCGGTGGACTGGATGGCGCTGGTCGAGCCTCGCTACCTCGCCGATCGTGCGCAACGGATCGGGCCGCGCAGCATGGGCCGCGCCGAGCCGGGCGTGCCGGCCGGCTACCGCATCGCCGGGGCCGCGGACGAGTCGCAGCGCGGGGCGACCTCGCACCTTTCGGTGGTCGACGGTTTCGGCAACGCGGTGGCGATGACCACCTCGATCGAGGACGCGTTCGGCGCCCGGCTGATGGTGTGCGGCTTCCTGCTGAACAACCAGCTCACCGACTTTTCGTTCGCGCCCGCGGCGGGCGGCCGGCCGATCGCCAACCGCGTGCAGGGCGGCAAGCGGCCGCGCTCGTCGATGGCGCCGACCCTCCTGTTCGATCGCGAAAGCGGCGCCTTGCTGGCCGCGCTCGGCTCCCCGGGCGGCGCGCAGATCATCAACTACGTCGCCAGGACGCTGGTGGCGCTGCTGGACTGGAACCTGGACATCCAGACCGCGATCGCCATGCCCAACTTCGGCAGCCGCAACGGCCCCACCGAGGTGGAGCAAGGGCGCATCGGCGCGGCGGTGATCGAGCAGTTGCGCGCCCGCGGCCACGAGGTGCGCGAGGTGCCGATGACGAGTGGCATCCAGGGCATCGTCCGCGTGCGGCTGCCCGACGGCCGCGGCGCCTGGGCTGGCGGCGCCGACCCTCGTCGCGAAGGGGTTGCCCTGGGCGATTGAGTCAGGCGCTGCCGCTAGACTTCCTGCTCGACTTTTTCCAAGGAGGATGACGATGACGATCAAGGTCGGTGACCGCCTGCCCGACGGGCAGCTGCAGGAGTACATCGAGGTCGAGACGGCGGGCTGCCCGGTGGGGCCCAACACCTTCAACGTGCAGGACCTCGTGAAGGGCAAGAAGATCGTGATCTTCGGCCTGCCCGGCGCCTACACGCCCACCTGCTCGGCCAAGCACGTGCCGAGCTACCTGCAGCACTACGATGCCCTGAAGGCCAAGGGTGTGGACGAGATCTGGTGCCTGTCGGTCAACGATGCCTTCGTGATGGGCGCCTGGGGCCGCGACCAGAAGGCCACCGGCAAGGTGCGGATGATGGCCGACGGCTCGGCCGAATACACGAGAAAGCTCGGCCTCGAATTCGACCTCACCTCCCGCGGCATGGGCGTGCGCTGCCAGCGCTTCTCTATGCTCGTGGACGATGGCGTGGTCAAGGCGCTGAACGTCGAGGCCCCCGGCAAGTACGAAATCAGCGACGCCGAGACGATGCTCAAGCAGCTCGGCTGAAGGCCCCTCGCGCCCGTGAAGACGCCGCCTGCGGGCGGCGTTTTCGTTGCGCCGTCGGCGCGCCAGGCCCCGGTTCCAACGCGCTTGCTCAGTTCAGCCGCGCCGCCGCCTGCTGCATCCGCGCCAGCCGTTCACGCACCTCGGCGAGATCCGGCGGCGTGGCGACCAGCGAAAGGTAGGCGACCAGGTCGGCGGCCGCCGCCCGTGGGCATTCGAGGTGCTCGTAGACGGTGGCGCGGTCGCGCCGCTCCGCCGGCTGCTGCGGCTGCACCGCGACGAGCCGGTTCATCACCTCCAGCGCCGCCGGCCACTGCTGCGCCTCAAAGTGCAGGCGCTTCAGGTTGCGCAGCATCCGTGCCAGGATTTCACGGTCTTCGGCCGGCGCGAGGTAGGTGGCCAGCGCCGCCTGCGGCGCGGTGGGCACGACCTGCCGCAGCCGCTCGCGCAGGTCGCCGGCCGAAAGCGTCGCCCCGCCGCCAAAGACGTCGATGAAGAGGCTGCCCTCGCCCAGCCGCAGGCTCACCAGGAAGTGCGCCGGGAACGACACGCCTTGCAGCCGCAGCCCGGCGCCCTTGCCGATCTCGACATACAGCAGCGACAAGGTGATCGGAATGCCGCGCCGGCGCGCGATCACCCGGTGCAGGTAGCTGTTCTGCGGATCGTCGTAGTCGTCGGCGGCGCCGCGAAAGCCGAGTTCGGTGAAGAAGAAGTGGTTGAGCAGCCGCAGCCGATTGGCGACGCTCGCGTCGGCGGCCAGACGCTCGCCGAGCTGGCGGCGCCACTCCTTCACTTGCACCACCACCGCCGTCGGGTCGCACGCCGGGTCGGCGTAGCGCGGCAACTGGGCGGCGAGCTCCAGCAGCGGCGCGCCTCCGGCAAGCATCGCCTCGAATTGCTCGGCTTCGGTCATTGCACGCGCGCGACGAAATCGCGCGGCCGCAAGCCGAGCAGCCACAGCGCCGCGCCGTAGACCGCCGCGCCGCCGGCCACCAGCGCGGCCAGCACCGCGGCGCGGGCGGCCCACTGCGCCTGCATCGCCGTCCAGTCGATGCCGCGGCCACCGAACCACAGCGCCGCCGCCAGCGCCGCCAGCGCCACCACCAGCCGCCCCATGAAACCGCCCCAACCGGGCTGCGGCGCGTACAGCCCGCGACGGCGCAGCCCCGCGTAGAGCATCGCCGCATTGGCCAGCGCGCCGACGCTGACCGACATCGCCAGCCCGGCGTGCTTGAACAGCGGTACCAGCACCAGGTTCGACGCCTGCGTGGCCAGCAGCGCGACCACCGCGATCTTCACGGGGGTACGGATGTCCTGCCGCGCGTAAAAGCCGGGCGCGAGGATCTTCACCGCGATCAGGCCGAGCAGGCCGACCGCGTAGCCCACGAGCGCCTGCGCCGTCTGCGCCACGTCGTGGGCGCTGAAGCGTCCGCCCTGAAACAGCACGGCGATGACGCCCTCCGCGAGCAGGCCCAGGCCGACCGCCGCCGGCAGCGCGACGAGTGCCGTCAGCCGCAGGCCCCAGTCGAGCAGCCGGCTGTAGTCGGCCGCGCGGCCATCGGCGTGCGCCTTGGAAAGGTTCGGCAGCAGCACGGTGCCCAGCGCCACGCCGAGCAGCGCGGTCGGGAACTCCATCAGCCGGTCGGCGAAGGCCAGCCAGGTCACGCTGCCGGTGGCCAGGTGCGAGGCGATATTGGTGTTGATGATGATCGACAGCTGCGCCACCGACACCGCGAACACCGCCGGCAGCATCAGCTTGAGGATCCGCCGCACCGCCGGGTCGGCGAGCGCCGCGCGCAGGCCGCCCAGGCGCGGCAGCATGCCGAGCCGTGCTAGCGCCGGCACCTGGATCGCCAGTTGCAGCACGCCGCCGACCACCACCGCGGCGGCCAGCGCCAGGATCGGCCGCGAAAGCTGCGGCGCCAGCCACAGCGCGCAGGCGATGAACGACAGGTTGAGCAGCACCGGCGTAGCCGCTGGCACCGCGAAGCGGCGAAAGGTGTTGAGCACGCCTGCCGAGAGCGCCACCAGCGACATGAACAGGATGTACGGGAACATCCAGCGCGTCATCAGCGCGGCGAGATCGAACGCCGCCGGGTCGCGCGCCAGGCCCGAGGCCAGCAGCCACACCAGCGCCGGAGCGGCCAGCACGCCGACGATCGAGGTCGCCAGCACCGCCCAGAACAGCGCCGAGGCGACGTGGTCGACCAGCGCGCGCGTGCGCGAATCGCCCTCACGCGTGCGCACCTCGGCGAGGATCGGCACGAATGCCTGCTGGAAGGCGCCCTCGGCGAACAGCCGCCGCAGCAGGTTGGGCAGGCGGAAGGCGACGTTGAAGGCGTCGGTCTCGGCGCTGGCGCCAAAGACGCGCGAGATGACGAGGTCGCGCGCCAGTCCGGTCACGCGCGAGGCGAGCGTCAGGCCGGAGACGGTGGCGGCGGCGCGGAGAAGGTTCAAGGGTGGGCTGTCGGTGTCGCGGCCGCAGGCCGGCAGGCAGTTCGCCGCGCGCTGAAGCGCGGCGGCTTTGCTATTATCCGCGGCTTCTCGCGCGGCCCAAACCTCGCAGCTCGGATAACGCCGGGTTGATCATGTGGCTGATGGCGCGCAAACCCGAGACGCAACAGGTTCGAACCGATGGCTAACAGCAAACAGGCCCGCAAGCGGGCGCGCCAGTCCAATGCCCGTAACGCGCTGCGCTCCTCGCAGCGCTCGCGCGTGCGCACGGCGATCAAGTCGGTGCGCAAGGCGATCGCCGCCGGCGACTCTTCCGCGGCGCAGGCGGTCTTTCGCACCGCGACCAAGGTGATCGACTCGCTCGCCGACAAGGGCGTCGTTCACAAGAACAAGGCCGCCCGCAACAAGAGCCGGCTGGCGGCGGCGATCAAGGCGATGGCCTAAGCCCCGAGCTGCTCTGCCGGGTCTGTCCCGGGCCATGAGTTGGTCGTGCAGGGCGCGGCGCCGCGGCAGCGGGCTGCGCCCTGTTGCTTTGGCGGCCTCGGCGGGCCGACAGCGATCGTCGCTAGTGGCCGGAGGTCGAGGCCAGCGGCGGAAGGGTTCAGGGCGGTGCGGCGAAGCGCGGCAGCCCAAGTCCGGGGCGCGCCGCCGATTGATGGGCGGTCCCTCCGCCGCTCCTCGACGGTGTCGTGGCAGCCTTCGATGGGCGAGCGGCCAGTCGATCGACAGCCCCTCAGCGGCCGTCCGGCAGCGTGCAGCCCTCGGTCACCGGCAGCTCGTTGTCGCGGGCGAAGTTCATCACGAAGTTGAAGGCCATCGGCTCCAGGTCCTTCAGCCGCTCGTCGACGACCACGCACTTGACGTTTCCCACCACCATCGGCCGCACGTAGGGCGAGTAGCCGAGGTGTGCGTCGCGCCCGGTGACCGGCCCGCCCGGCCGATAGCAGGCCATCACCCCGCACAGTCGCTCGGCCCAGTCGCTGGGGCGGAAAGGGCGTCCCGCGGCGGTGATGCCGTGGATGAAGAACTCGCGTGGCTTGCCGGACATGGTGGGATGAGTGGCGCGGCCTGGCAAGCGCTGTGGCTGCCTTATCGCGGTCAGCCGGCGCGCCGACCGCCGCGTTCATGCCGCTGCGGATCGAAAGCGTTGCCCGATGTTAGCTCGCGGCCGGCCTGCGCGGCCCAGCGACGCCGGCCACACTGACCGCGATCAAGCTCGCCGCGCGCCCGTCGCGCCCTCCATCACCCCCTGACCGCTGCCATGACCCAGCCCGTCTCCAAGGTCCTCCTCATCAACGACGAGCCGCTGATCCTCAAGGAGTTCCTCAAGGGTCTGAACGCAGCGGCGCGCAC
>CALGWX010000037.1 GCA_937936215.1 uncultured Burkholderiaceae bacterium
CCGGCGGCCAGCAGCAGCGCATCGCGCTGGCGCGCGCGCTGGCGACGAACCCCAGCCTGCTGCTGCTCGACGAGCCGCTGTCGGCGCTCGACGCCAAGGAGCGCGAGCGGCTGCGCGGCGAGATCCGCCAGCTGCAGCGCCGCGTCGGGGTGACCACGATTCTGGTCACGCACGACCAGGAGGAGGCGCTGTCGATGGCCGACCGCGTGGTGGTCATGAACCACGGCGTCATCGAGCAGGTCGGCCCGCCGCTCGATGTCTACGAGCGGCCGGCCACCCCGTTCGTGGCCGACTTCATCGGCAAGGTCAACGTGCTGCAGGCCACCAGCCTGGGCGAGGGCCGCTATCGGGTGGGGCAGGTGGAGCTTACGACCGGCGCCAATGGCATCGGCCCCGGGCAGCCGGTGCGGCTGTACCTGCGGCCGGAGGATCGCGTGCTGGCCGATTCGGGGCCGCTGGAGGGCCGGCCGAACCTGCTTCGCGGCACCGTACGCAACCTCGACTTTCTCGGCACCTTTTGCCTCGCGACCATGGAGGTCGAGGGTTTCGGCGACCAGCCGCTGCTGGTCTACTTCTCGCTGAACCAGGCGCTGGAACTGGACGTTCGCGAGGGCGCCATCGTGCCGTTCGCGCTGCGCGGCGAGCGGGTGAGGGTGTTCGCGCAGTGACCGCCGTGGCCACGGGCGCGGCGGCGCCGCGCCGCCTGTCGCTGGCCGCCGAGGCGGTCATCGCCCGCGGCGGCGTCGTGCTGCTGGCCGCCTCGCTGCTGCTGTTCCTCACCGTGCCGCTGGCAAGCCTGCTGGTGCGCAGCCTCGAAGACCGCGACGGCCGCTTCGTTGGGCTGGCGAACTTCGCCACCTACTTCGCCTCGCCGGCGTTCGCCAACTCGGCGACCAACTCGCTGACCTTCGCGGCGCTGACCACACTGGCCACGGTGCCGTTGGCGTTCCTCTTTGCCTATGCGATCCAGCGCAGCTGCATCCCGTTCAAGGGGCTGTGGCGCAGCATCGCGATGATCCCGATCCTGGCGCCGTCGATGCTGGCGGCGATCTCTTTCATCTACCTGTTCGGCAACCAGGGCTGGCTCAAGTTCGTCATCGAGTGGTTCGGGCTGAAGACCGTCTACGGTATGCCGGGGATGGTGCTGGCGATGACCTTCGCCTCGTTCCCGCACGCAGTGATGATCCTGCTGGCGGGGCTGGCGCTGTCGGACGCGCGGCTGTACGAGGCCGCCGACTCGATGGCCACGCCGCCCTGGCGCAAGTTCCTGACCATCACCCTGCCCGGGGCCCGCTACGGGCTGATCTCGGCGGCGCTGGTGGTGTTCACGATGGCGATCTCCGAATTCGGCGTGCCGAAGGTGATCGGCGGCAACACCGCGGTGCTGGCGATCGACATCTACAAGCAGGTCGTCGGGCAGCAGAACTTCTCGATGGGCTCGGTGGTGGGGCTGGTGCTACTCGTGCCGGCGGTGCTGGCGTTTTTCATCGACAGCGCGGTGCGGCGGCGGCAGAAGGCGCTGCTGACCGCGCGCAGCGTGCCCTACGCGCCGCGGCCCGAGCCGCTGCGCGATGCGCTGCTGCTGGCCTACGTGCTGGTGGTCTCCGCGGCGCTGCTGCTGATGCTCGGCATGGCGGTGTTCGGCTCGTTTGTCGCGGTCTGGCCGTACAACCTGTCGTTCACGCTGAACCACTACACCTTTGGCTTCGAGGAGGCGGGCGTGGACAACGCCTGGCGCAACAGCGTGGTGATGGCCGCCTGGTGCGCGCTGGCTGGCGCCGCCGTCACCTTCGCTGGCGCCTACTGGCTGGAGAAGACCGGCATCGAGAAGTCGCGCGCCTTCAGCTGGGCGCGGCCGCTGGCGCAGATGCAGGCGATGATGCCGATGGCGGTGCCGGGCATGGTGCTGGGCATCGGCTACATCGTCTTCTTCAACAACCCGGACAACCCGTTCGGCTTTCTCTACGGCACGATGGCGATCCTGGTGATCTCGACGATCGTGCACTTCTACTCGAGCAGCCACCTGACCGCGGTGACGGCGTTGAAGGCGCTCGACAACGAGTTCGAGTCGGTGTCGGCCTCGCTGAAGGTGCCCTTTTACAAAACCTTCTGGCGGGTGACGGTGCCGGTGTGCCTGCCATCGCTGATCGACATCAGCCGCTACTACTTCGTCAACGCGATGACGACGATCTCGGCGGTCGTCTTCCTGTACTCGCCGAAGACAACGCTGGCGGCCATTTCGATCCTGCACCTGGACGAGGCCGGCAACGTCGGCGCCGCGGCGGCGATGGCCACGCTGATCGTGGCCACCTCGGCGGTGGTCACCGCCGCGCTTTTCGTCGCCGAGTGGCTGCTCGTCCATCGAACGCAGGCGTGGCGCCACGGCGCGCGCGCGTGAGGCCAGGGGCGCATAAGGAGAGACCTCACGATGATCCTCGGTAACGACCCGATCCTGCTCACCCCGGGGCCGCTGACGACCTCGCTCGCCACCAAGCAGGCGATGCTGCGCGACTGGGGCTCGTGGGATGCGGCCTTCAACCGCATCACCGGCACGGTATGCCGCGACCTCGTCGAGATCGTTCACGGCGGCGACGAGTACGTGTGCGTGCCGCTGCAGGGCAGCGGCACCTTCGCGGTCGAGGCGGCGATCGGCAACCTGGTGCCGCGCGCGGGCAAGGTCCTGGTGCCGAACAACGGCGCCTACTGCGCCCGCATCGTGCGCATCTGCCGCTATCTCGGCCGCGCGGTGGTCGACCTGCCGATCGCCGAGGACCGGCCGGTCACTGCCGCGGCGGTGGCGGCGGCGCTGGCGGCGGACCCGGCGATCACGCACGTGGCGCTGGTCCACTGCGAGACCGGCGCCGGGCTACTGAACGACCTCGACGGTGTGGCCCGCGTCTGTCGCGCGCAGGGCAAGGGGCTGATCGTCGATGCGATGAGCTCGTTCGCGGCGCTGCCGATCGACGTGCGGCAGGCACCGTTGGAGGCGTTGGTGGCGGCCAGCGGCAAGTGCCTGGAGGGCGTGCCAGGGATGGGCTTCGTGATCGCCCGCCGCGAGGCGCTGCTCGCCAGCGAAGGCAACGCGCACTCGCTGGCGATGGACCTGCACGACCAGTACGTGTACATGCAGCGCACCACGCAGTGGCGCTTCACGCCGCCGACGCACGTGGTGGCGGCGCTGCGCGCGGCGATCGACCAGTTCCTCGCCGAGGGCGGCCAGCCGGCGCGCGGCGCCCGCTACGCCGCCAACTGCGCGGCGCTGCTCGAAGGGATGCGCGCGCTGGGGTTCCGGCCCTTGCTCACGCCCGAGGTGCAGGCGCCGATCATCGTCACCTTTCACGCGCCGGCGCACCCGGCCTACGCGTTCAGGGACTTCTACGACCGCGTCCGTGCGCGCGGCTATATCCTGTACCCGGGCAAGCTGACGCAGGTGGAGACGTTCCGCGTCGGCTGCATTGGCGCCATCGACGCCAACGAAATGCGCAACGTCGTCGCCGCCATCGGCGCCACGCTGCGCGACATGGGCATCGAGCGCGCGGCTTGACGCCTACGGCTGGCCAGCGGGTGCCGGCGGTCGGGCCGAGAAGAACAAAGGAGCGAGAACCGTGAAGATCGGGGTGCCGAAGGAGATCAAGGTCCACGAGTACCGCGTCGGCCTGACGCCGTCGTCGGTGCGCGAGGTCGTCGCGCACGGCCACGCGGTGCTGGTGCAGACGCAGGCCGGCGCCGGCATCGGCGCCACCGACGCCGACTACCAGCGCGCCGGCGCCACCATCGTCGGCGGCGCCGAGGAGGTCTTCGCCGCCGCCGACATGATCGTCAAGGTCAAGGAGCCGCAGGCGGTCGAGCGCAAGATGCTGCGCGACGGCCAGGTGCTGTTCACCTACCTGCACCTGGCGCCCGACCCGGAGCAGGCGCGCGACCTGATCGCGAGCGGCGCCATCTGCATCGCCTACGAGACGGTGACCTCGCCGGCCGGCGGGTTGCCGCTGCTGGCGCCGATGTCGGAGGTCGCCGGCCGGATGGCGGTGCAGGCGGGCGCGCACTGCTTGGAGCGCGCCGCCGGCGGCATGGGCATCCTGCTCGGCGGCGTCGCCGGCGTGCCGCCGGCGCGCATCGTGATCCTCGGCGCCGGCGTGGTCGGCCGCAACGCGGCGCAGATCGCGGTGGGTAGCGGCGCCCAGGTGGTGGTGATCGACAAGTCGATCGACGCCCTGCGCGCCATCGACGCGATGCTCGGCAGCCGCGTGATCACCGTCTTTTCCAACCGCGACAACGTCGAGCGCGAGGTGCTGCGCGCCGACCTGGTGATCTCCGGCGTGCTGGTGCCGGGCGCGGCGGCGCCGAAGCTCGTCACCCGCGAGATGGTCGGCCGGATGAAGAAGGGCTCGGTGATCGTCGACGTGGCCATCGACCAGGGCGGCAGCGCCGAGACCTCAAAGGCCACAACCCACGACGATCCGACCTATATCGTTGACGGTGTGATCCATTACTGCGTCGCCAATATGCCGGGGGCCGTGCCAAAGACCT
>CALGWX010000038.1 GCA_937936215.1 uncultured Burkholderiaceae bacterium
CGGTCGAGATTGGCGCCGTCGGGGTCGCGCACCGCGCGGATCAGGAAGCTCGGTGCCTTGCCCTTGGGCGCCGCCTTCAGGTCGCCGCCCATCGGCACGCCGCGCGCATAGCCGGCTTCCGCGAAGTCGCTGCGTTCGAGATCCTTGGCCGTGAAGTCGAAGCCGCCGAACACCCGCACTGTCATCCGCGTGCCGGTGGTGGCATAGACCTCCTTGCGCGCCATCGCATCCCACAGCGCCTCGCGCGTATTGTCCTGCGCCCAGACGGCGGCCAGGCCCGACGCGCTGGACATCCAGGCGTAGGACCTGAGCGACTTGTCCTCGGTGAAGCGGCCGGCGATCACCTCGTAGAAGCGGTCCGGATCCGCCGAAGGCTCGAGAACCACCACCTTGCCGAAGAAGTTGTCCTCGGTCGTCGTCGACAGCGAGGTGTGGGAATCGGTCGAGCCGATCATGCCGAACTTGAAGGGGTTCACGCCGAGCTTCTGCTCGTACTGCAGGCCGCGCTTGTAGGCCTCGCGCGCGTACTCGCGCGGCAGCATCGCCCGGGTGTGCGTGCCGCTGCCGAAGCTGCCGCGGTCCCAGCGCTCGAAGTTGGCGAACTCGTCGTTCGGCGACAGGAAAGGCACCGTTTCGCCGTCTCCTTTGATCTGCGTGACTTCGTACAGCGGCTCCCAGCGCATGCGCCGCTGCGCATAGTCGCGGTCGATCGGCTTCTTGGTCGTCAAAGTGACGTCATCGAACATCAGGCCGAGCGACAGGTTGCCGTTGTGCGGGATGGCCAGCAGACGGGAGCCGGTCTTCTGCTCGGCATCCGCCATCCATTGCCACAGCACCTCGGGGTCGGTGGTGTCGTACTGCGAGATCGGGATGATCTTGTCGGCCTGTGCCTTGCCGCCGCGGAAGATTACGTTGCGGTGCAGGTTGTTGCCGTCGGGCATCGAGGTCCACTCGAAGCCAATGAAGGCCGTGAAGCGGCCCGGCTCGTTGTACTTCTCCGCCGCGGCGGTGATTCGCTCCCAGGCGGATCGCGTCAGCGCCTCGTTGCCCTTGAGCGGGTCGTCCAGCGCGTTCATGCGGGTGATCCATTCGTTGTAGGCATCAGGGCCTTTGCCGGCCTTGACCAGGTCGTGCACTTTCTTGCCCCAGGCGGACTTCAGCAGCTCGGGGTCTGACGTGGCGATCTGCGGTGCAAGGCCCAGGTTCTCCGAGTGGTCGGCCACCACCAGGAAGTCCAGCGGACGCTGCAGCCGCGCCGGCAGGCCGGTGCTCGAGGTCACCGTTTCGCCGCGCGCGAAGCGATACGCTTCGTCCGGACCCAGGGTGTTGCCGACCATGCCGGCATCGGTGGAATACGAGGTGTGCAGGTGCGTGTCACCGAAGTACACCCGGTTCGGGAAGTTCTTGGTGGGGTACGGCGAATAGGTGACCTTCTTGTTCGACGGCCTGGGCACGTCTTGGGCCCACGACACCACACCGACGGTGAGGCCGGCCAAGCCGATGCCGGTGGCTGCCAGAGCCGTCGCCCAGAACTTTTGTGCGGGTCTTTGCATAGTCACTCCGTCGTTGTTCCAAAGTCCAAAAAAATTCTTTCATCGTGCCGGCGATGGGTCAAGCATTCGGCCGACACGGGGTGACGGCCTGGGCACATGACCATCGAACCATGCCTGATCCGCGATGCACTGACTTTCCATGAGCATGGCAGTCTCACGCGCGCGTTGTAGGCATTACCGATCGCGCAGCGCAGTCTTAGGTCGGCCAAGCGAATCCTCGCCAACCGTATCAAGACGGGCCGGGTCGCCACCGCAGACAAGCCTCAACTTCCCTTGGCCAGCCAGCCCAGCATCAGCAGACCCGCCGCGGCGATCCAGCTGCCGCCGACCCGCACGGCGATCCGCGGCCACCCCGCCGGCAACGCGGTGACTTCGGCGGCCACGAGCGCCATGGCGACGAACACGGCCGTCACCGCGCCGGCGAGCGCGAGGCCGCTCGCTCCGGCGGGGCCCATGGTTGCACCGTTGACCCATCCGTGCAGCAGTCCCGCCGCGACGGCGAGCGCCGCGACGCCGGGCTCGCGGACGCTTGCGTCGAGCGCCACGAGGGTGCCGGCGACGAGAAACGTGGCCGTCGTCCACAGCGGCAGCGAACCGACGGCCGGCGCGTTGGCGCCAGCGATCCCTCCGGCAAGCCACGCGAGCGGCAGCACCAGGAGCGCCCAGCGCGCCGCTTTCGTCCCGCGCTGGCCGGCGAAGAGCGCCAACGCCAGCACGGCGAGCAGGTCGGCGGGCGTCGCGACGACGTGCGCGAGGCCATCGTAGTACGCACCGAATCCGGTCTCGACCAGGTGCGCATGCGCCGGCGGCGCGACGGCCGCTGCAGCCACGGCAAGCGTCGCGACGGATGGCCGGACCGCGCTCATGCCGCGACGGCCCGCCACACGAAGTACACGCCGGCGAGCGCTACGCCCACGCCCGTGGCGCGCAGCGCCTGCCGGCCCGGGGACCAGCGGTGGGCGACGCCGAGCAGGATGCCGCTCGCGTGCAGCAATCCGGTCGCCACGACGAAGCCGACGCTGTAGAGCAGCGCGCTCGCGCCGTCGGGCAATTCGCGCCCGTGGGCGTGCCCATGGAACACCGCGAAGAACGCGACGATCGCCGCGGCGACCGCGATCGGCGGCCGAATCTCGAAGGCCACCATCGCGCCCAGCGCGATCGCCGACAAGGCGATGCCGATCTCGACGCCAGGCAGCGGCATGCCGACGAGGCCGAGCAGGCCACCGAGCGCCATCACCAACGGGAACGCCACCGGCAACACCCAGATCGCGGGCGCGCCGAGCACCGCCCCCCACAGGCCCACGGCCACCATTGCCAGGACGTGGTCGAGGCCGGACACCGGGTGCGCGAGCCCCGCGAGGAAACCCGCGGCCTGGCCCTTCTCCTCGTGCGCGAGCGCGGCCACCGGCAGCAGCGTCCAGGCGGCAAGGGCAATTCGCACGGCTAGCGCGCGAACGTTGCGAGTCGATGCTTTCATGCGACACCTCTCAGAAGGACGGCGACGCGCTGAATCGTCCAGAACGCGCCGAGCGTGCCCACGACGTAGCCCGGCAGACGCGCGGCGAACGTGGGCCAACGAATGTCCAGCAGGCGGAACGCCCGCTCGAGCAGCAGGATCACGGCGACGAAGGCGAGCTGCCCCGCCTCGACCCCGACGTTGAAGAGCAGCAGCGCCAGCGGGATCTCGCTGCTCGGCAGGCCGAGCGCCGCGAGACCGCTCGCGAAGCCGAAGCCGTGCAGCAGGCCGAAGGCGAAGGCGACCACCCAGGGATGGCGGATCGTGAAGCTCGTCTCGCCGCGCCACACGCGTACGATCTCGGGGCCGAGGAACAGGATCGACAGCGCGATCACCGCGTTCAGGGGCGCAGGCGCGACGCTCGCGACACCGAAGGTCGCCACCGCGAGGGTGATGCTGTGCGCGACGGTGAACGCCGTGACGGTCTGCACGAGCGTCCAGCGCTCGCGCACGATGAGCAGCAGGCCGAGCACGAAGAGCAGGTGGTCGACACCGAGCAGGATGTGCTCGATGCCGAGGTACAGGTAAGCCCACGCGCCGCGCCGCGCCTCGCCCGCGGCCCGCAGCGTCACCGACGGCTGCAGCGGCTTGACGACGTGCGTCTCGACACCGCCATCGAGGCGCTGCACCCGCACCAGGACGTCGGTGACGAAGGCTTCCAGCCCTTCGAAGGCGATCGTCCGGCCGGCCAGGCCGCCGCTGCACTCGAGGCGGGCCGTGAAGATCCAGGCCGTGCCCGCGCGCGAGCTGCTCGGCTCGCGAAGCTGGCGGCAGTTGTCGGGAAACACCGGCACGATCGGCAGGCGCGCGTCGGATGCCACGCCGAGCGACGGCAGCTTCCACAGCACCTCGAAGCTGCCGGGCGCGGCCTCGCTGAGCTCGAGGAAGGCCGGCTGCAGCTCGTGTGCGCGCGCGTCCGCGGGGACCAGCGCGACGACGAGCGCGCACACCATTAGGACGAGCCGCAGTACGCGCATCAGGGCTTCGCCCCCGGCGAGGTGCCGGCTCCGGCGTCGGCGTCGCCGCGCACTTTCGCTTGCGCTGCGCCGCGGCCGGCTTGCGCCGGGTCGGCGGCGGCATCGGGCATCTTGACCGTGATCGTGTACTTCGCGCGGAGCTTCTCGTAGAAGGCCTTCGCGAGCTCCTGGCGCCGCGCGTTCCTCCACTCGCGCTCGACCAGCGGACGCACCTCCGCGAGCGACGGAACGCCTCCCGGGACGAAGGATTCCACCTTGACCACGTGCACACCGTAGCCCGATGCGACGGGCCCGCTCCAGCGCCCGACCGGCTGCTTGACCAGCGCATCGGCGAAGTCGCGCCCGAAGAGCCGGGCCACTTCGGCCAAGGGCTCGTCCTCGTACCACGGTTCGCGCAGGGGCAGCCGGTCGCCCTGCGTCGCGGCGTCCGGCGCTGCGAGTGCATTCAGTGTGGCAGCCAGTGCCTTCGCGTCGGCGTCGACGGCCGCGCCCCGCTTTGCCGGATCCAGGAACACCTGCCGGAAAGTGACCCGGGGATCGACCGCGAACGCCTCCGGGTGCGCCTTCATGTACGCAACGAGCTCGTCATCGGTGGGTGCCACCTGCGCCGCCGCCTCCTCCGAGACGAACTCCATCTTCTGTTGCAGACGGCGGCGGATGATCGCGTCGTCGCGGTCGAGGCCGAGCGCGAGCGCCTCGCGGACCATCACCTCCTCGCGGACGTGCGTCTCGATCAGCCCGTCGAGCTCGATCTTCGTCGGCGGGCGTTGCCACTTGCGTTGGAAGTTCTGCGCGAGGTTGCGGATGCGCGCCTCGCTGACGACGATCTCGGCATTCGCCGCCGGCGCGGCGGCGGGTCGCAGCAGCGCGTCGATCACGAACAGCGCCGCACCGAGGAGCAGGAAGTGCGCGAGCGGCTCGCGAAAGAGGCGCCTCAGCATGGATTCCTGCTGCGAATCGTCGCGCCGCGCCAACCGGACCTACGACGGCGAGCCCTCGAGCCAGCGGCGCGCGGACTGCGCGGCCCCGGGCGCGCCGTAGAGCCGAATCAGCCCGGTGTCGATCGCGGCGCCGATGCCGATCGTGCCGTCCGCGATCGCCTCGAGGACCGCCACGTCGGTTACGGCGACGACGTCGCCCTCCTCAGGGCCCGCGACGTGCACTTGCGCCTTGACGGCGCCGTCGCCGGCCACGAGGCGGCTCCAGAGCACCGGGCCGATAAGCACCATGGCGACTGCCGGACGCTGCATTGCGGGTGAGGCGTCGAGCCGATCGGCAAGGTGGCGCAGCAGCGCGCTGGCCTTGAAGAGGCGCCGCGACATGCGCGCTTCGGGGGAGAGATCGGCACGGTCCGTCAGCGCATCGCGGGGCAACACGCCCGCAAGCTGCGCCTGCCATACGGCGGCGCCGACGTAGAGCGCTTTGGGATAGGCCAACTGAAGTGCCCCGCGAAGCGTGGCAACGGAGTTCGGATCATGGAGTCCGCACGCGGCCGCGACGCCCGCGGCGCCGGCAAATGCCGCGAACACCAACCACCGCAACGTGCGCAGGGTACCCACTCGGCTAGCGCGACCCGCCGCGGCGGACCGGGCGGAGACGGGAGATCAAGGTCATGCGGTTCTCTCCGGCATTCGACGGCCCACGGCTCCCCTGCCAGACTAAGGCGGCGTGACCCGGAACAGCAAACAGCACCCACGATCCTGCAGGCTGGCAGGTACGGCCCTTGACGGCGTCACGCGGAGGAAAATTGGGTCGTAAGTCGCCCAGCGGGCCGGCCGACGAGAACATCACCTTCTACACGATACGACGTGGGGCCCTCGGTTGAGGGGCCCAGCGCCACGGTTCAGCGGCGGCGCGCGGCGCCGTCCGCTGCATGTCGATGTTGGATGTCGATCCTCTGCTCAAGGGTCATGCGGCGGAAGCCGCGAGTCACGAAGGCAGGCATGGGCCGCCGCCATGCTCACTACGACTTAGCTGCGATCCATGGGATCGGTGCAGACATCGAACAAAGAGGTCATGACCATGCCCCGATGCTCGGCGGCCTCACGCTTGTTCCTTTACTTCAGCTCGAACGTCACCTTGTGGATCTGGCCGGTGAAGGCGAACGGGGCCAACGCATGGTAGTCCTCCGACACGGTGGCGCCGAGATCCATGCCGATGTCCATGGTCTCGGTTACGGAGAAGCGCGCGGGGACGACCCGCTCGATTTTGCCCTCGCCGACCGGCTTGCCGTTGATGAACAACTTGCCGATGCCGCCTGTGGTGAGGTCGCTGCCGTCTTGCTGGATGTATTCGAACGCGACCTGCTGCTTACCGGCTGGCAACGGCTGGTCCGACGTGATCTTGTATCGCTTCCTGTTGAAGAAGTTGTATTCGTAAACCAGCCGCCCGTCTTTGACGTACAGCGTGTATCCACCGGACGAACCGCCTGTCGCGGTGATCACACCCTGCGTCTTGACATCAGGCAACTCGATGTCAGCGGTGATGCGGTGCGAGCGCTTGTAGATCGGCGGTGCGTTCCCCTCCGCCACGCGCGTCGTCCCGGCCGAGTAGGTGAAGACCGTTTTCCCGCGCGTCAAGGAGGGCCGCAGGGGATTCGTACCCCTTTCCACGAACCGGTCGTCGAGCGGATAGACGTTGTATTTCCTCGCTTCCCGATCGAAGAGCGCCTGTAGCTCCTTCAGCTTCGCCGGATATTGGTTCGCGAGATCGTTGGCCTGCGAGAAGTCCTCCTTGATGTTGTAGAGCTCCCACTTGTCCTGCTCGAACGGAACGGAACCGATCAGCACCCAGGGAACCCCGTGGAAGGCCGAGGCAATCCAGCCGTCGTGATAGATCGCGCGATGGCCGCCGGTCTCGAAATACTGCGTCTTACGGCGGCTGGGCGCGTTCGGCTGCGAGAACGTGTAGGCCATGCTGACCCCGGCTAACGGGGTTTGTTTGACCCCGTTCACAGACTCTGGGAACTTGATCCCGGCGACTTCATAGATCGTCGGCGCGATGTCGATCACGTGGTGGAACTGCGTGCGCAGCCCACCGCGGTCACGGATCTTTGCCGGCCAGGAGATCACCATGCCGTTGCGGGTTCCGCCGAAATGGGACGGCACACGCTTCATCCACTGGAAAGGTGCCGATCCCGCCCAGGCCCAGCCCACGGGATACTGATTCTCGTGCTTCGGACTGCCGATTTCGTCGATGACCTTCAATTGCGTCGGCACGTCGTCTGGGATGCCGTTCTGCGTCATCATGTTGTTGATCGTGCCAGTAAGCGTTCCCTCGGGGCTGGGGCCGTTGTCGCCGGCGATGTAGATGACGAGTGTGTTGTCGCCATCGGGCAGGGCTTGGACCGCGCTCAGCAAGCGGCCGATTTCATGGTCAGTGTGGGCGAGGAAGCCCGCGAAGACCTCCTGGTGCCGGGCATAGAGCCGCTTCTCGTCGGCCGATAGCGAGTCCCAAGCTGGGATTTCGGCCGGACGCGGCGTCAGCTTGGTCGATGGCGGAACGACTCCCAGCTCCTTCTGCCGACGCAACGTTTCCTCACGGACCTTGTCCCAGCCCTGGTCGAATTGGCCCTTGAACTTGTCGATCCACTCTTTCGGCGCGTGCAGGGGCGCATGCACGGCACCCGTGGCGAAATAGGCGAAGAACGGCTTGTCCGGGGCCAGCGACTTCAAGCGCTTGATCCAGGTGATCGCGTCATCGGTCATGTCCGTCGTCAGGTGATAGCCCTGCTCCGGTCGCTTCGCCGGCTCCACCGGCACCGTGTTACGGAAGAGCTGTGGCTCATACTGACTCGACTCTCCGCCGTGGAAGCCATACCAGTATTCGAAACCCAGGCCGGTGGGCCAGCGATCGAAGGGGCCGATGGGACTGGTCTCCCAATCCGGCGTGTTGTGCCACTTGCCGAACGCGGCCGTGGCATAGCCGTTTTGCCGCAAGACTTCGGCCACGCTGGCGACGTTCCTACCCCAGATGCTGTTGTAACCGGGGTAACCCGTCGAGAGCTCGGTGATCGTGCCGGTGGCGACTTGGTGATGGTTGCGGCCGGTGAGCAGCGCCGCGCGCGTCGGCGAGCAGATGGCGGTGGTGTGGAATTGGTTGTAGCGCAGCCCTTGGGCGGCGAGTTTGTCGAGGTTCGGCGTCGGCACCGGCCCGCCGAACGTGCCGGGCTGCCCAAAGCCGAGATCATCGATCAGGATCACGAGTACGTTGGGTGCGCCGGCGGGAGCCTTGATGGGTTGCGGGTAATCCTCGCGGGACTCCTTGTATGTTTTGCCGATCACACCTCCGAAGGCCGGTTGCGGCTTTGGCAACACCACCTGAGCCATCGCAGGCCATCCGCAAAACGCTAGAGCAGCCGCGGAGGCCAGCCATTTAGCGATACGCAGAATCATTCCATCTTCCCCGTCTCTAGACACTTCCCGGCATTGAAACGTCCTTCACTACGATCGGATTCCGACCGGCGAACGGCCGCAATCAGCGACTAGTTTCGATAAACCTACTTCGGAAACAGCAGCGTCACGACGAACCGCAATCCCCACCCGTGCGGACCGCCGTCGGGGCTGTCGGCCCAGTAGCGCACGCCGCCGCCGACGCTGACGAGCTGCCCTCCGACCTTCGTCACCTTGCTGACGATCCCATGGATCGGCACCGACCACTGCTTGCGCTCCCAGTCGTACGAACTCTCGGTGTTCAGCGTGAACGACCAGGCATCCGGCGTCGTGTAGCTCATGAAGGGCTGCAGAAAGGTCGCGCTGACATCGCGCGCACCGCTGCCGCCGACCGACCAGATATGGTTGGTCAGCATGCCGAAGGTCCACGGCCCTTCCTGCTTCAGCAGCACGGCTGTCGGCCCGAGGCCCCACTTGTCCGCGGACAGCAGCTTGTCCGATCCGGTCGGCAACAGAAACACCGGGCCCACGCCCCAGATCCAGCCGCCCGCCGTCGGCTTCTTGGGCGAGAGGAACAGGCTCTGCACCACATCTCCGATCCCGTTCTGTCTGGCTGCCCCAGGGAAGATCTCGTTCTGCGAGACGACCGGCAGGATCGTACGAGAGATGAGGTTCCAGTCCGCGTTCAGGTCGATCGGCACCACCGGCTGGATGTTGAGCGTCCAGCGGTCGCCGCCGCGTGCCGGGCCGATGTCGTTGTCGTAGTTGAGCTGGAACGGCACGCTGATCAGTGCTGCCACGGGGTTGGCGAGCTTCTTGGCCAGTTCTTCGGCGCTGGACTGGGCGCTGGCGGGAGACGCCGTGGCGGTTGCCGCCACTGCAATCAGGAGCGAGCGCCTGAGATCGATGAGCTTGTTCGCGATCACTTTGACGATCTTTTCAGGAGAGGTGAGGAGACCTTGATGCTGAATGTATCAGCCAGCGGCAACATTGAAATTACCTGCGGGCAAAGAGCCGCTCAGTGCGGGCAACCCGTTCGCGTCCCGACCTTTGCCGACGGCATTCCGAACCCTTCATTTGATCTCGACGAGGTCCGGCAGCACCCACTGCTTGTTGAAGTAGGCCTCCGTGGGGCCGTACAGGCGGAAGTAGGTGAACCAGCCTTTGCCCGGCACGGTCTGCACGAAGTTCGCGTTGGCACCCGCCGGCTTGCTGGGTCCGAAGTACAGGTCGACGGAACCGTCCGGGTTCCGTTCCAGACCTTCCTTGAGCGACGAGATGTCGGCAGCACCCTGCGGCGAGATCAGCAGGCCCCGGGTCAGGTTGTCGTACAGCGTGAAAGACCAGAACTGCTTGACCGGCGCATTGGGCGGCACCCTCAGGCGATAGCTCTTGCCGCCATCGAGCCAGGCGCCCGCCGAGTCCTTGGACGTCTCCAGATAGACCTGGCCGAAGCCGAGCGTCTTGCCCTGCATGCCGACGGAGTTGCCTATGGCCTCGTAGAACCACGACACACGCTCGTCGAACTGGGCGAAGTTCTTGGCCTGCTGGTCGAGCGAAACCATCACCGCATATTCCCAGTGCGCACTGGGCCACACCCTGGTGCCAGGAAAGCGTTTGTCGTAGGCCGTTGCGCGCGCCATCAGGTCGCCCACGATGGCCGCGTCGGTCAGGATCTTCCTGAGCCTGTCGTCGGGATCGAAGGGCTTGCCCTTCTCGATGCCCAGCGAGCGCAGCATCGCCAGGAAGTAACCATCGCGAGCTTCCGGCGGCTCGGGTTCGAGCACGGCCTTCAGCTGCTGCCAGTACGACAGATCGTTGGGTTGATGGGACTTCCAGTCCCTGCCGCCGACGGGGATGTAGCGGGTCGTGCCGGGCCGGGCCCGGTCGGCCCAGGCATACAACCGATGCTTGCGCACCGTGGCCTCGGCTTGCGCCTGGTCCGGCGCCAGGCCGCGCGTGGCGAACCAGAGCTGGTTGGTGGGCGAACGCCGGACGATGTAGCCCGGTGCCTGCACGTCCTTGCTGCCGGGGGGCAGGATCAGGTACTTGCCGCCTTTGCCCTGGTCGGGGCCGGTCTGGCCGGTGTCGGTGATCGGGCGCTGCCAGACGTCGAGCACGCCGCCGGCGGTGGCGCCGGCCGGCACCTCGATGACCAGGGGTCCCTTCTCGGCCATGTTCCAGAAGCTCATGGCGTACAGCGTCGTCAAGTTCGGCGTCAGCATGCCGGCCTTGTCCTTCAGCGTCTGGTACAGCACGATCTCGCCGTCCTTGGCGCCGAAGGCATCCAGGTGCGCGAGATGCAGCCCATGGAAGCCCACTGCCGGCAGCGCCCACAGGTAGGCCTGCGTCGCACGCTGGAAGTCCATCTCGTCGTAGAGCGTCTTCAGCGCGGCCTGGGAAGGGTAGCCGTTCTCGAGTTGTAGTTGGCCCAGGCGCGTCTCGACGGTTTGCGCGTTGGCGCCGATGCCGACGAGCAGGACGGCGAGGGCCGTGGCCCGGGTCAAGGCGTGTTTGCAGCGGATGGTCATGGGGTTTGTGAGTCGGGGGGTTCGTGGTTGCGAGGCCGGCCCAGTCGGCCCGCGCCAGGTGGTGCTCATGGGCGCTCGGCCAGCGGCGGCAGCTTCCATGTCCCGTCGATGGCCGCCTGCTTGGGCCCGAACAGGCGTGCCACGAAGAAGAACGGACCCTTCGGGGCAGGCAGCCATTTCGACGCCTTGTCCGGCCCCGGGTCGTCGCTTTGCACGTACATCTCGAGCGAGCCGTCGGGGCCCCGCTTGAGTCCGGGCGTGCGGTCACCGACCGAATAGCGGTTGATCGGGTTCTCGGCCAGCAGCCGCTGCGGAAAAGTGTACATCGTGATCGACCAGAATTCGTTGACGGGTGGCAGCTGACCAGGCTCGAAACGCAGCACCCAAGGCTTGCGGCCGTCCAGCACCTGGCCGTCAGGCCCACTCTGCTGGGTGACGTCGACCGCCTCTTCCTTGGTGTTGCTATAGACGCCCAGCATAGCGCCGATCGAGCGCGACATTAAGTAGTCGGCGCCCAACTCGCTGCGCGTGCCAAAGAAACTTGTCGACTCGGTCTGCGCGAGCGCCTTTTCCTTGAGTTCCTTGAATGCCTCTGCGATGCCCTGCTCGATGGCCGTACGGGTGGCAGGGTCGAGCTTGTCCGGATCGAAGGGCTTACCCGGGCCGATGCCGATCTTCGCGAAGCGAACGAACGCGGCCTTCTCGGCGGGCACCGTCGGCATGAACGGCAGCAGCGCATTCAGGTCGTTGATGAAGCCGATGCCTTCGGCCTTCTTCGCATCCCACGCCGGCCAGGCCACCGGCGGCGCGGGCTTCGGCGCGGGCTTGCCGATCAAGCGGGACAGTGGCGTCAGTTGGTACTGCGCCTGCATGGCCTGCATCGCCGCGATGTCGTCCGGTCCGTCGAGCTGGGTGCGCGTCAGCGTCCCGATGAACTCGGTTTCCGGGCGCAACACCTTCGTGATGCCCTTCTGCACCACGCCCTTGCAGCGCGGCCCCACGAACAGATCGTTGCCTGCCTCACGCCCCGTGGTCCAAACGCCGATGTAGGCGAAGTTGTGCGTATACCCGTCGAACCACTGGTTCACGTAATAGCGCGGTACGGGCACCGCCGGCAGCGACAGCACGATGGGCTCGGCGCGCAGGTCCAGCCAGGCCCGTGAATACGGCGTGTCGCTGGTCGGCGTGACGATGTCCTTGTCCGCGGGCGTGGACGGCCGCCCGTAGTGACGGAAGCGATTGAGCCCGCCGACATCGCCAGGGAAGTCCTTGATCTGGGTCTGGTTGTACCTCGCCTGATAGTCCTGGAGCGGGGTCTAGGCGTACAGCCAGGCTTCCTTGGCGATCGCTCTGGCTTGCACCGGCGTCACGGTCGCCGCGGCGTGCGCGCCGCCCGGACGTGACGAGGCTGGAGACAGACTCGATGGGCTGCTTCGTCCCCTCACTCCCACTCAATCATCAACAGCTTCGGTAAGTCCTTGTCGGACTTGATGCTCGCCTCGTAACGCCTGAGTTTTACCGTCATGTTTACCGTCATTTTGACTGGGATCCCCAAGCGCAGCATTCACCATCAATCGACATCTATCGAGGACAGTCGGCGCTTCCACGATGGTCAGCTTTCGAGATCTATCGAGGTCTATCGCGTCCTCGCATGCGTTCCCCGAAGGCGTGAGCGGACCCCTTGCTCCTCGTGAAGAGATCAAGACGACGCCGGCATCAAACGCCTTAAGTTGTTGTCGCATCGAGTCTTTACGGCAGAGTTTTTACCGTCACTGCGCTTCCGTACGAACGCAGCGCCACTGGCAATTGTCCTTCAGCTTCCCACGCATCAGCAGGCCAAGGCAACTTCCGTCCGCGTTGCAGTGCCAGCACGACTGCGTCCTCCTCAAAGCGCTACTCGCGACTCGCAACATTCTTGGAATCCGCCGACTGCAGAGTGCGACCTCCACGCGTCGCGGTCCGCACATCCCACACAGCCTCCGTCTCAACGACCTCGGCGAAGCGTTCCGCGCTGAAGCCGTCGGGGTACAGACTCCAGCCGGACTCGCTTGCATCTGCGTCACGCGCCTCGTCGACTCCGTAGCTCCCGGCGAGCAGTCCACCAGGATCGTTCAACAGGTGACGATCATCGCGAAGCGCGATGAGCAACTCTTCGACGGAGATCTTCAGAAAGCCGCTGAACCGCTGGTGGTCGCATTCGATGCATGTGTCGGCGATCCACGCGTGTTGTCGGGTCGGAATCAGACCCTCGGACAACCCCAGCATCGTGCAAAACCCAGGATCCGAGGCGATGGCCACCGATACCGCTTCGACCTTGCGGCGAAGCTGCTGTCCGGCCTTGCGAAGCGTGGTGGTCGCGTGCAACCACGCGTCCCGCTGAGATCGCCGCATGAACGTCGACTTCACCTCGATGACGAACAGATGCCCGTCGAGGACGGCGATCAGATCCACCTCGCCGGCGTCGTCCGGGCCGCGCGGCGGCACCCAGTTGAGCAGCGTCCTGAACCCGCGCTTCTCGAGCAGCCTGGCGAGTCCAGCTTCGATCCGCCGCGCCTCGTCGCGAGCCTGCCCGCGGCGAGCGCCGAGCCGCCTCAGGTTGTTGATCGCAGCGGTGCTGTTGTTCTGCATCCCGACAACCCACGGCAGCTGCACCAGCGTCGCCCCGAACTTGAGGACCGGCCGCTCGAACAGGTGGGGCTGAAGGCCGGGCTCATTGCGCTGAAGCCGCTCTGCCGTCGCGACCATGTCGTAGGTCCAGAAGTCCAGGATCGCGGATGCCATTCTCGAATTGCCCGCAGGCTCCGACTTCGTGACGGTCCACCCGGTGATGTTGGACACCTTCGAGTCCCGGCTCGACCAAGTGAGCGGGAGTCGGTTCTGGAGCCCCTCACGCAGGCCGTCCATGGCCAAGCGCTGCAACGCGACGCGCCAGTCGCCCGACGCATCGACGCGTTCCGCAAAGGCCGCCAGGAAATCCTGCAGGAAGAAAGCGGACATCAGGTCGAGGGATAGCAGCGCCCGGAAGAGATCGACCGTGTCTCCGGAGTCGGACGCCACTTCGTCGGCAACGCCGTACGCCTCACGCAGTCGAAGCTGCGCTTGCAGAGCCCGTAGCCAGGCCAGTCGGTTGGCCTCCGCGTTCTCTGGTCGACCGATCATCCAGGTAGCCCGATCGGCGGCCACCTGCCCCACGTAGGTGTCGACAGCACGGTGGAACCAGTACCCATGCAGGCGATCGAGCTTCAGCCCGTCGCGTTGCCACGCCGCCCTCGCCGCCGGATCGACTTCGACGATCTCAAGCCGATCACCCCGTCGCTCGAACCGAATGCCATCGTCGTAGCTGAACGCGTCGGCGGACCTGGAGATGAACTCGTTCAACTCGATCTGAGCGCCCATGAGCGCGTGAAAGGCGCGCAGGTTCCGAAGGGCTTCGCCCGCGCTCGCCGTGCCGGATTCGAATAGGACCGGTCGAAGATGCCGCGCGATCGACCTGCCGATGCTGTCG
>CALGWX010000039.1 GCA_937936215.1 uncultured Burkholderiaceae bacterium
GGCGCGCGACCTCGAGGCCAATGGCGTGCCGATCATCGGCACGACGCCCGACTCGATCGACATCGCCGAGGACCGCGAGCGCTTCCAGCAGCTGCTGATGAGGCTGGGCCTGAAGCAGCCGCCCAACCGCACCGCGCGCACCGAGGAAGAGGCGCTGAAACTGGCGGAGGAGATCGGCTATCCGCTGGTGGTGCGCCCCAGTTACGTGCTCGGCGGCCGGGCGATGGAGATCGTGCACGAGGGGCGCGACCTCGAGCGCTACATGCGCGAGGCGGTCAAGGTCAGCAACGAGTCGCCGGTGCTGCTCGACCGCTTCCTCGACGACGCCATCGAGGTCGACGTCGACGCAGTGGCCGACGGCAGTGAGGTGCGCATCGGCGGCGTGATGGAGCACATCGAGCAGGCGGGCGTGCACTCGGGCGACTCGGCCTGCTCGCTGCCGCCGTATTCGCTGAGCCCGGCGCTGATCGAGGAGCTGAAACGGCAGACCACGGCGATGGCCAAGGCGCTGGGCGTCGTGGGCCTGATGAACGTGCAGTTCGCGATCCAGGACGGCACCGTGTACGTGCTGGAGGTGAACCCGCGCGCCTCGCGCACCGTGCCGTTCGTGTCCAAGGCCACCGGCGAGCCGCTGGCCAAGATCGCCGCCCGCTGCATGGTCGGCAAGCGGCTCGCGCAGCAGGGCGTCCGCGTCGAAGTGGTGCCGCCGTACTTTTCGGTAAAGGAGGCGGTCTTTCCGTTCGCCAAGTTCCCGGGGGTGGACACGCTGCTCGGCCCCGAGATGCGCTCGACCGGCGAGGTGATGGGCGTGGGCCGCACTTTCGGCGAGGCGCTGTTCAAGTCGCAGCTGGCTGCCGGCGTCGTGCTGCCGCCCAAGGGAACCGTGTTCCTCAGCGTCAAGGACCAGGACAAGCCAAAGACCGTGCAGGTCGCGCACCTGCTGCACGAGATGGGCTACGAACTCGTCGCCACCCGCGGCACGGCGGCGGCGCTCCAGGCCGCCGGCATCCCAGTGCGGACGGTCAACAAGGTCAAGGAAGGCCGGCCGCACGTCGTCGACCTCATCAAGAACGGCGAGATCAACCTCGTCATCACCACGGTGGCGGAAAACCGGCACCAGATCGCCGACTCGCGCTCGATCCGCACCACCGCACTCGCCCAGCGCGTGACCTACTACACGACGATCGCCGGCGGCCGCGCCGCGGTGGAGGGGATGAAGCACCTCGACCGGCTCGACGTCTACGACCTGCAGGGGCTGCACCGCTCGCTCGCCGCCGCCTGAGCGGCGTCGGCTCGGTCTGCCGTGCGCGCCGTATCGCGGCGGCGCGGCGGCCTCGTGGTCTTTGCCGTCCGCGCCGCCACCTCGGCGCGCCTGCACCCGTTTCTTCGCGACCGCTGCAGGCGGCGCCGGGGCGTGAAACGCTCCGGTCATCGGCCGGAAACGTCGCCGTCACGGCCGACGCACATAGTTTCGGGCTTTCGGAGGGACTATGTCGGCACGATTCCTGAAGCTCCTTGGCGCGGCGACGCTTTCGGTGCTGCTGGCGGCTTGCGGCAGCGACGACGGCCCCGAGTGGCAGCCGTTCGAACTGACGATCCTGCACGTCAATGACCACCATTCGCGTCTGGATGCCGAGACGACCAACCTGCGGGTGCTGACCGCGGGCGGCAGCCGCGAGTCGGTGACCTTCGAGTTCGGCGGCGCGGCGCGCGTGGCGCAGGCGATCGACGAACTCGCCGCCGGCCGCGCCAACGTGCTGAAGCTGCACGCGGGCGATGCGATCACCGGCGACCTGTACTACACGATCACCAACGGCCAGGCCGACGCGGCGCTGATGAATGCGATCTGCTACGACGCGTTCGCACTGGGCAACCACGAGTTCGACTCCGGCGACGCGGGGCTCAAGACCTTCCTCGACTACCTGCGCACGCCAACGTGCTCCACACCGGTGCTCAGCGCCAACGTGCGGCCGCAGGTCGGCACGCCGCTGGCGCCGCGAACGGCGACCGACTACGTCCGCCCCTACACCGTCGTGACCCGCTCCGAGGTGCGCATCGGCATCGTCGGCATTACGGTGGCCGGCAAGACGCGCGACTCGTCGCGGCCGGATCCGACGACGCAGTTCGGCGACGAGGTCGCCGCGGCCCAGGCGGCGATCGACGAGCTGACCGCGCAGGGCGTGAGCCGGATCGTCCTGCTGACGCACCAGGGCTACGAGGCCGACCGGGCGATGGCGCGGCAGCTGCGCGGCGTCGACGTGATCGTCGGCGGTGACTCGCACACGTTGCTGGGACCGGCGTCGCTTTCCAGCTATGGACTCACGCCGGCCGGCGAGTACCCGACGCGGACCACCGACCGGGACGGCAAGACGGTGTGCGTCGTGCAGGCCTGGCAGTACAACTACGCCGTCGGCGAGTTGCGCGTGCGCTTCAACGCCGCCGGCGAGGTCGAGAGCTGCGATGGCCAGCCGCGGGTGCTGATTGGCAACGCGCTGCGCCGCTCGGCCGCCGGCGCCGCGGCGCTGACTGACGCCGATCGTGCGGCCATCGCGGCGGACCTGGCCGGCCAGCCGGCGCTGCGGGCCACCACACCGTCGGCGCGCGCCGCGGCGGCGCTGGCGCCGTTTGCCGCCCAGCGCACCGCCTTCGGCTCGACGCGCGTGGGCGCGGCGACGGAAAACCTCTGCCTGCGCCGGGTGCCGGGCAGCAAGCGCGACGTCAGCCGATCCACGCTGGGCGACGCGTGCAACAAGAATCCCTTTACCAATGCCCACGGCGGCGACGCGCAGCAGCTCGTCGCCCAGGCCTTCCTGGAGCAGGGGCGGACCTTCGGTGTGGCGGACATCGCCATCCAGAACGCCGGCGGCGTGCGCATCGACATCCCGCAGGGCGACATCACGGTCGGCACCGTCTACACGTTGCTGCCGTTCCGCAACACGCTGGTGCGGCTGACGATGACCGGCGCCGAGATCAAGCAGGTGCTGGAAGACGCCATCACCTTCGTGCTGGCCGCCAGCGGCAACACGGGCGCCTACCCGTACGCGGCCAGCCTGCGCTGGCGCGTCGATCTGAACCGCCCGGCCAACGATCGTCTGACCAACCTGGAGGTCAAGACCGCCGCCGGCGCGTGGGTGCCGCTGAATCCCGCCGCCTCCTACCGGGTCATCACCAACGACTTCGTCGCCGACGGCCAGGACGGCTACGTCACCTTCCGCGGCATCACCGGGGTGCGCCGCGAGAACACCTTCCTTGACTACGCCGAGTCGTTCCTGCGCTATGCACAGGCGCGCGGCAACGTCGGCCGCCTGCCGCAGAGCGAGTACAGCACGCAGGTCTTCGTCGACACGCCGTAGGCGCGCGCAGCGACAGCCTGCGCCGGGGGGCGGTCGGCGGCCCGGGTTGTCCCAGCGCCGAC
>CALGWX010000040.1 GCA_937936215.1 uncultured Burkholderiaceae bacterium
GCTGCGCGTGGAGCTGTACGAGAAGGTCAACGCGCTGGGCATCGGCGCGCAGGGGCTCGGGGGAATGACCACCGTGCTCGACGTCAAAATCAAGATGTACCCGACGCACGCCGCCAGCAAGCCGGTGGCGATGATCCCCAACTGCGCCGCCACGCGGCACGCGCACTTCGTGCTCGACGGCAGCGGGCCGGCGTACCTCGAGCCGCCGTCGCTCGACCTGTGGCCGAAGGTGCAGTGGGCGCCCGACTATCAGAAGAGCCGGCGCGTCGACCTGAACACGCTCACCAAGGAGGAGATCGCCACCTGGAAGCCGGGCGACACGCTGCTGCTTTCGGGAAAGATGCTGACCGGCCGCGATGCCGCCCACCAGCGCATCAAGGAGATGCTCGAGCGCGGCGAGAAGCTGCCGGTGGACTTCACCAACCGGGTCATCTACTACGTCGGCCCGGTCGACCCGGTGCGCGACGAGGTCGTCGGCCCAGCCGGCCCCACCACCGCGACGCGGATGGACAAGTACACCGAGATGATGCTGGCCAAGACCGGGCTGATCGCGATGATCGGCAAGTCGGAGCGCGGCCCGGCCGCGATCGAGGCCATCCGCAAGCACAAGAGCGCCTACCTGATGGCGGTCGGCGGCGCGGCTTATCTGGTGGCCAAGGCGATCAAGGCCGCCAGGGTGCTCGCGTTCGAGGACCTCGGCATGGAGGCGATCTACGAGTTCGAGGTCAAGGACATGCCGGTGACGGTGGCGGTGTCCAGCGACGGCACCTCGGTGCACCAGACCGGCCCGCGCGAGTGGCAGGCGAGGATCGGAAAGATTCCGGTGGCGGCGGAATAGGCGCTGCGCCGACGTGCTTTCGCGAAAGCAGGGAGTCGTCACCGTCGGTCCGAATGGCGGCGGCATGGCACGCGAGGGCGAAGCCCGCACCGAGCGCAATACGTCATTGTCATTCGCGCAGCTTCCTGCGGGCTCTGAAGGCCAGCCGCACGAGGGGCACCTCACCAGCGCGCTTCCTGCCAACGCGCAACGTCTGAACCCGCGGCGTCGCTCCGGGCTGACTGGCAACCACAGCGCCGGGCGATCCCGTCTGGCGAGCCGCCGCACGTCCGACCGCGAAGCGGGCTGTCGTCGCCGGCCATTGTCCAGCGTAGCAACCTTGGCGTGATGCACCGGCCTACGACCGGCATCCCATCTGCAAGGGCAACGGGCGACACCCGGCCGCTTGCTTGAGCGAGTGCGATCCCTTGCTCGGGGGCAACCGTGAGCTGCGCCTTATCCGCCGCGGCAATGGCCGACGTTGCTCGCTGTGCCGGAGCGTCTCCACCGCGAAACCCGCCGCCGTGAAAAACGGCTCACGCTGGCCCTGACAGCAGAGAGCGCGCGTTTCCAAGGCCGGGGCCGACAGCGCGCCCCGTGCTTCTGGCCGCCGCGGAGGCAGACATCCGTCGACTCGTCGCGGCTGCGAACAACGCGCGAGGAAATGGTTGGCGGCACTTGAGTCAACGCTCGTGGCGAAAGCACCCTGCCAGTGGGTCAATCGGTGAATCTCCCTAACATGTCCACAATCGCTGCGGCGTTGACAGCGCCAGCAGTCGGTAACGACACTCGTTACGTTGTGCGTCGCGGAAGCCCACAGCCGCGGCTCAACGACTTCGATCCACAAAAGCAACGTTCGCACCAAGGAGAACCATGCGCACTTCACTTACGTTGACCCTCGCCGGCGTGGCGGCCGTAGCTGCACTTTCCGGGTGCGCGAATACGGGGCCCGCAAAGGCCATCCATTCCACCGGCGACATCTATCCCGCCATCGGCCCTTATTCGCAGATCGTGCAAGCCGGCAACCTGTACTTCCTGTCCGGCGTGATTCCGCTGAACAAGGCCGGTAACGCCGTGCAAGGAACCACGATCGAGGAACAGACGCGCCTGGTGCTGGACTACATCGGCGCCAAGCTCAAGTCACAGGGGATGACGTTCGAAAACGTCGTGATGTCGACCGTCTACCTGAAGAACTTGAACGACTTCGCGACGATGAACAAGATCTACGCCGAGTACTTCAAGACCCAGCCGCCGGCCCGCGCCACGGTCGAGGTGGCGCGACTGCCCCGCGACGTGCTGATCGAAATCGCCGTCGTCGCCAGCAAGGCGCCGTAAATCACAACGCACAACGTGGAGCTCGCCGAGGTGGCTTCGGCCGCCCCGGCCCGGATGCTGCTTTCGCGACCGTTGTGTCGCACCAAGGAGGATTGTTCACATGGGTGCCCCAGAGTCGAAGTTCCTCAACGAAGTCAAGTTGCCATGGAGTGCCGAGGAAATCGCGGGCTGGTCGCCAAAGCGGCGTGACTTCCTGCGTGCCGTTACCGCGCTCGGCGGCCTAGCCGCCGTCGGCGGTTTGTCGGGCTGTGGAGGAGGCTCCGGCGAGGCCATCGCACAGACGGCACAGCCGTTGCTCGACCAGTATCGCAACGCCCTGTTGGCGGATGCCGCCTTCTGGGAGGAGGTGCAGAAGCGCTTCATCCTGAATCCGAGCAAGCTGTTCATGAACATCGGCACCGCAGGATCGATGCCGAAGGTGACCGTCGACCGATTCAACAGCGAAAACACGACCTACGCCGTCGAATCGCAGAACGGCTACTCGAACTTCCTGACGCAACGCACGGCGATCGCGCGCGGTGCCCCTGCGGGCCAGACACCGGCCGCGGGCAACGGCTTTGGCGTCGACCCTGACGAACTGGTCATTTCCTACAACACCTCCGACGGCATGAACCACGCCATCCTGGGCATCGCCTGGGAACGCGGCGATGTGGTGATCACGACCAATCGAGAGCATCCCGGCGGCGACGTGCCGCTGGCGGTGGCGCGCGACCGCTACGGGCTCATCGTCCGGCGAGTCACACTGCCGGTGGGCAATAACCAGACGGCCGCTGGCCTCGCGAAGCTTTTCGCCGATGAGATCGATGCCGCCCGCGCCGCCGGCCAGCGCGTGCGGGCGCTCATGTGGTCCAGCCCCGACTACCTGACCGGCACGATGCTTCCGATCCGCCGCATCGTCGACGTTGCGATCCAGAAAAGCGCCGGCTTCACGCCGATCATCACGATCTGCGACGGCGCCCACCTGCCGGGGATGATGGCTTACGACTATGCCGCTCTCGGCGTCGACTTCATGGCGGGCGCCGGTCACAAGTGGCAATGCGCGGCCGGCTCGACGGGCATCCTGATCATCCGCAACAAGGTGCGGGCGTCGGCCAATCCGCTGCCGCTGCCCGCGTACTTCCCCGTCGTGACCGCCGGTCTGGGCGGGACCGCGAACACCGCCGCGATCGCCGACGGCCGCGATCCGAACGCACAAAAGCTGCTGGTTGGCACCGTGCCTTGGGCGAGCCGCGCCGGCTCGACATCCGCCACCGAAGTGTTCAACATCGGCAACGTGATCCAGAGTTGCGGCAGCAAGCACGTACCGCTGATCAACTCGGTCGCGGAGTCCTGCGCCATGTGGGACAGCATCGGCCGCAAGAAGATCGAGACCTACATCCTCACCCTGTCGCGGTACGCCAAGGAAAAGATCGCCACCGAGTGGGGTGTGGACGCGCTGTATGCGCCAAAGGACGACCAGGAACTGATGTCGGCATTGACCTCGTTCGACCCCTTCTATGGGCTGCCAACGAGCCCCAACGGGACGACCGCGGCGGCGGCCATCGCCAGTTCGACGCTCAGCGGCCAGGTCGTCTCCCGCATGGCTAGCGAGGACAACATCATCGTGCGCAACACGACGGTGCCAACGCCTGGCGGCAACCGCTATCCGCTGCGGATGTCGACTCACCTTTGGCACGACGTGGCTGACGTCGACCGCGCCCTGGCCTCGGCACGCCGCATCGCCCGTGCCGTGATGGGGCTGCCACCGGCCTGATCACCGCACCAGCGAACAGAAAGAACGGCCGCCCTCGGGCGGCCGTTTTGCTGCCAACGAGCCTCGACAGTCGCCGCGAGGCGGCGACGCTCAGGCCGGAAACACGCCGGTCGACAGGTACCGATCGCCGCGATCGCAGACGATGAACACGATCGTTGCGCCTTCCACCTCGGCGGCGATGCG
>CALGWX010000041.1 GCA_937936215.1 uncultured Burkholderiaceae bacterium
GCGGCCGCCGCCAGCAGCAGCGCCAGCACGACGAGCGCGAAGACCGCCGCGCGCAGGTCGGTGGCGCCGCCGAGATCGCCCAGCAGCCAGAACATGATCGAGCGCATCTGCGCGTCGGGCGCCAGGGCGATCAGCAGCGACAGGATCGCCGCCGCGAGCGCGGCCAGCATCACGCCGGTGAGCAGCACGCCGGTCGATGCCTCCTCCGCCACCCGCGCCGCCGTGTGCAGGCGGCCGAAGAAGGCGCGACGGGCCAGCAGGAACAGGGCGGCCAGCGTGCAGAAGGCGCCGATGGCACTTCCGGCCTGCATGCCGGCAAGGCCGGCGCCGGCCAGCAGGGCCAGCATCGCGCCGACCGCGGCGCCGCCGGAAACGCCGAGCACGTAGGCATCGGCGAGCGGGTTGCGCAGCAGTGCCTGGAGCAATGCGCCCGCAAGCGCCAGCAGGCCGCCGGCGGCGAAGGCCGACAGCGCCCGCGGCAGCCGCAACTGCCACAGCACCGCCGCGCGCCCCGCCGCGGCATCGGACGAGTCGACCAGCGCCGACAGCACGCCGGGCACGCTGCCCAGGGCGAGCGCCAGCGCGAGGCTCGCCACCGCCGCCAGCAGCAAGGCGGCGAGCACGCGCTGCGGCGGCAAGGTCAGCATCACAGTCGCGCCTGCACGCCGGCGAAGACGCCGCGGCCGGCGGTGCGGTAGCCATCGACGAGTTCGTACTCGGCGTCGAACAGGTTTTCGAGGCGCAGCGTCAGGCGCACCGCGTCGGACAGGCGCCAGGACGCGGCGAACCGGGCCAGCGTGTAGGCGTCGAGCGTCGTGCGCGCGAAGGTGTTGATGTCGCTGTCGTAGCGCTTGTCGTTCCAGGCGATCTCGAACAGCGCCTCCAGCGGGCCAAAGGGACGGCTGGCCGCGAAGTGCAGCGCGTACGGCACGCGGCGCGGCAGGCGCTGGCCGCCGCTGTCGACCGCATGCGTGACGCCGACATCGGCCTGCAGCCGCCAGCCGCCGAGCAGCGCGGTGCCGATCAGCTCGGCGCCGTCGATCTCGGCGCGGGCGACGTTGGCGGCGCGCCGCGCGGCGGGGTCGTAGAGGATCAGGCCGCGCACCCGGGTGCGGAAGGCCGCCAGCCGCAGCGAGCGCTGCTCGTCGCCGTAGCGCAGGGCCAGCTCGCCGCTGCTCGACTTCTCCGGCTGCAACGCCGCGTTGCCGAAGAACGGGAAGTACAGGTCGTTGAAACTCGGGGCGCGAAAGGCGTTCGACCACTGCGCCGACAGCCGCCAGCGCGGATCGAGATCGAAACCGTACGCAGCCAGCCCCGTGATCGCGCCGCCGAAGTCGGAGTAGTCGTCGCGGCGCACGTTGCCCTGGAAACGATGCCGGCCTGCGGCGCCGCTCAGCCCTGCGCGCAGCGAGTTCACGCGCCGCGAAAATTCGGTGAGCTGGCCGCCGAAGGCCGGGTCGTAGGCGGTCGAGGCGCCGCCCTGCCGCAGCTGCTCATAGGCTGCCGTCGCCTCGATGCCCTTGGCCAGCCGCCACTGCGCCGACAGCGCGGCGCTGCGGTTGTCGGCGTCGAAGCGGCTGTTGTTGAAGGAGAACGGCTCGCTCGATGCGTTGCGGCTGTCGTCGTCGGACCGCGCCAGCGCGAGCTGCAGGCGCAGCCCTTCGAGCGGCGAGACGGTGGCGGTCGCCTGCATCGCGCGCTGCGTCGAGGTCTCGCGGTGCGTGGCGGTCGGGCCATCGGCCGTGCTGTCGAAGTCGGTCTGGTTGCGGTTGACCCAGACGCTCGCGGCGAGGTCGACGACGCCGAGCCGGCCGCGCCCGTTGAGCGTCGCATTCCAGTTGCGGTTGCCGTCGGTGTCCGGGTTCGCGCCCGGCGCGAACGGCCCGGGGATCACCTGCGCGGTGTCGATGACCGAGAACGGCGCGCTGCGGCGGGTGGCCGCCGCCGCCGTGATCGATCCGCCGTCGAAGCGCCGGGCCAGCGCCGCGTTGCCCGACCACGTGCTGCCGCTGCCGGCCTCGGCGCCGACCTCGACGCCGCTGCGTTGCGCGGCGCGGGTGAAGATCTGGACTACGCCGCCGACCGCCTCCGAGCCGTACAAGCTCGACAGGTTGCCGCGGACGATCTCGATGCGCTCGATCGCGTCGAGCGTGACCCCGCCGAGCGCGGCCGCGCCGCCCAGCGCCGTGTTCAGCCGCACGCCGTCGATCAGCACCAGCGTCTGGCTGGAGTTGGTGCCGCGCAGGAACAGCGATGCCTGCGCGCCGGGGCCGCCAGCGCGCGCGAATTCGACGCCGGCCTGGTTGCCCAGCAGCTCGACCAGGCCGACCGTCTGCGACCGCTCGATGTCGGCGCGGGTGATCACCGTCGTGGAAGGCAGCGCATCGGCCAGCCGCTGCTCGCTGCGGGTGGCCGAAACGATCACCTCGTCCAGGGCCTGGATGCGCGGTTGCGCCGCCACCGATGCGACGGCAACGAACAAGGCCAGGGCAGCCGGCGCCCTGGCGGCCGATGATGCTTGCAGGCAATCCATCCTCTCCTCGTCTTCCCGGCCCACCGCCGGCAAAAGTTCGCGTCAGACGCGGAAGAGGAAGGCGAAATCCGTGGCGGTCTTTGCCGCCTTGGGCCGTGACGCCGCCTCGCCGCGGCTCGACTCCACCGCGGCCATGGGCGCGAGGCGCTCCGGCAGCGGGCCTTCGGCCGGTCTCCGGGCTGCGGAGGAACCTCGAGGCGCCTTCCCGCGGCGCCGGGCGGCGCGCGCAGTGGCTGTTGCCTCGAGCGCCGCGCCGAGGAGCCGGGGCGCGGCATCCGCTTACCGTTGCGGGGGCAGCACAGGTTGATGCGGGTTGGCCGCACTCCTGTTTCCCGTTTCACCCGCGCGCGTTGCCGCGCGCGGGCACCGAAAGCGAAAGCAGTCTAGCGCGCCGAGCGGGGCGCCGGTGCTACGATTTGCGCCCCATGATTGACGAACTCGACGCGCTGACGGAAAAGATGACGCTGCTGTCGTCGCAGCTGCGGCAGCTGCGCGACGAAAACCAGCACCTGCGGACGCAACTGGCCAGCGCCAACGTCGAGCTCGATGCGCTGCGCGCCCGCATCGCCAGCGCCATGCAGCGCATCGACAGCCTGCTTGAAAAGCTGCCGGCGGAAGCCGCGGAAACCGCGCCGCCGCAAGGCGCCTGAGGAGTTGCGCATGGCCCAGGAAGCGCTGACGGTCACCATCTTCGGCCGCGACTACCGCATCGCCTGCGCGCCCGAGGAGCGCGCCGACCTGATCAACTGCGCCCGCTACGTCGACGCCAAGATGAACGACATCCGCGACACCGGCAAGGTGGTCGGCGCCGACCGGGTCGCGGTGATGGCGGCGCTGCAGATCGCGCAGGAACTGTTCACCGTCAAGGCGGGCGGCGGGGCGTCGCTCGGCGAGATCAAGCGGCGCGTGAAGCAGCTGAACGAGATCGCCGACGAGATGCTGGCAACGCAGGAAAAGCTCTTCTGACGCGGATCGGCCTGCCGCCCGGCGGGTCCTGCTGCAACGGCGCTCGCCTCGGACGGTAAAATCCGCTTTGAGAGTGATTTCGCGACCGCGTCGGCGGCGCGGCCGCGAAATCTACTTTCCCTGCGGTGCCCGCGCAAAGGCCTTTAGTTCCTTGAACCGATGCGCAATGCGCAAGGTTGCGGGCCGCATCGTGGTGCGATCGGCACGCGTCTGCTGAACCTAAACGATGCGCGAAGCGACCACCCTGAACCGATGGTTCAGGACATCGGCCGGGCGGCACTTGCGGGGATCCCTTCGAAGGCGGCCGGCGCAACCGCCGCCGCGCAAGGTGCGGCTTGGCTTGCCAAGCCGCTTTTTCTTTCGCCTGCCCCCGGATGGCCCGACGCTACTGGCTGATGAAGTCCGAGCCCCACGAGTGCTCGATCGATGATGCCCTCGCCGCGCCCGACCGCACCGTGCCGTGGACCGGCGTGCGCAACTACCAGGCGCGCAATTTCATGCGCGACGACATGCGTCCCGGCGACGGCGTGCTGTTCTATCACTCCAGCTGCGCGGAGCCGGGCATCGCGGGCATCGCCCGCGTGGCCAGCCGGGCCTACCCGGACGAGACGCAGTTCGACCGCGCCAGCAAGTACTACGACCCCGCCGCCCGCGGCGACGATCCGCGCTGGGTGAACGTCGACGTGCAAGTGGTTCGCAAGATCGAGTTGATCCCGCTGGCTGAGCTGCGCGCGCATCCGCAGCTCGCGGAGCTGGCGATCCTGCGCCGGGGCAACCGGCTGTCGATCACCCCGGTGACCGAAGCGCAGTGGCAGTTCATCACCACCGTGCTGGCCCGGCCGGCGCGCGCGCCAGGCAGGCGCAGTTGATGGATCCCTGGCTGATCGCGGCGCTGCTCGCCCTTGGCGCTGCGATCGGCTTCGCCGCCGGCCTGCTCGGCATCGGCGGCGGCATGCTGGCGGTGCCGTTCATGACGGTGCTGTTCGCGGCGCAGAAGTTCCCGCCGCAGCACGTGGTGCACATGGCCATCGCCACCTCGCTGGCGACGATCATGTTCACCTCGATCTCGTCGGTGCGGGCGCACCACAAGCACGGCGCGGTGCTGTGGCCGGTGGCCAGGCAGCTGACGCCGGGGATCCTGCTCGGCTCGCTGGCCGGCGCCAAGATCGCCGGTGCGCTGCCGGCGCGCTGGCTGACGCTGGTCTTCGCGCTGTTCGTCGGCCTGTCCGCGACGCAACTGCTGCTCGGACGCAAGCCGAAGGCGACGCGCCAGTTGCCCGGGCCGGCGGGGATGTTCGGCGCCGGCGGCGTGATCGGCGTGGTCTCGGCGATCGTCGGCGCGGGTGGTGCCTTCGTGTCGATGCCGTTCATGCTCTGGTGCAACGTCCGCATGCACAACGCGGTGGCCACCGCAGCGGCGCTGGGCTTCCCGATCGCGGCCGCCGGCACGCTCGGCTACGTGATCTCCGGCTGGCACATGACGGGCATCACCCCCGGCGCCATCGGCTACATCCACGTGCCGGCGCTGGTGACGCTCGCCGCGGCCAGCGTCAGCCTGGCGCCCGTGGGCGCGAGGCTGGCGCACCGCCTCGACACCGCGCGGCTGAAGCGCGTCTTCGCGCTGCTGCTGTACGCGATCGCCGGCTTCATGCTCTACAAGGCCATCACGAGCTGACGGCGGCGGCGCTTGTTGCCGCTGCAGCGGCGGCGATATCCTCGCCGCGAACAACGGGAGGAGGGAGCCGGCCATGGCCGCAGACGCACGCATCGACGCGATCGCCGATCCGCTGGTGCGTGAGCTCGCCCAGCGCGGCCAGGTGCGCACCATCGCCCGCAACACCGTGTTCATCCACGAGGGCGAAATGGGCGACTCGCTGTTCGTCATCCTGAGCGGCCGGGTCAAGGTCTTCGTCGCCGACGCCGAAGGGCGCGAAATGGTGCTCGACTTCCACGGCCCGGGCGACTACGTCGGCGAGATGGCGCTCGACGGCCGGCCCCGCGCCGCCTCGGTGATGGCGGTGGAGCCGACCGTCGTCTCGGTGCTCACGCGCGAGGCGCTGCGCGCGGCGATCGCCGCCAACGCCGACGTGGCGATGAACCTGATCTGCACGCTGATCGAGCGCGCCCGCATCGCCACCGAGAACGTGCGCAACCTGGCGCTGATGGACGTTTACGGGCGGGTGGCGCGGCTGCTGCTGTCGCTGGCGGTGGAGCAGCCCGACGGCAAGATGGTGGTGCCGGAGCGGCTGACGCAGCAGGAGATCGCCGACCGCGTCGGCGCCTCGCGCGACATGGTGAGCCGCATCTTCAAGGACCTGACGATCGGCGGCTACGTCACCGTGGTCGACCGGCAGATCACCATCAACCGCAAGCCGCCGGCGCGCTGGTAAGGCGGGCGCAGCGCCCGCGCCGACGCTCGCGCCCTCGCCCATCCGTCGCGGCCGTCGTCGCGCGTTCACGAACTTGGACTGCCCGCGGCGCGGCCGGCCGGGTGATCGGCCTTTCTCTCTTTCTCTGCATGCCGCGGCGTCCGAGCGGCCGAGGCGGCCTCAAGCGGGGCGAAACGCCGTCGCGTAACGCTCGCGCAGCAGGTTCTTTTGCACCTTGCCCATGCTGTTGCGCGGCAACTCGTCGACGAGCCACACCCGCTTTGGCACCTTGAAGTGGGCGATCTGCGCCCGCAGCCGCTCGACGATCCCCTCCGGCTGCGGCGGCGCCTTGCGGTCGCCGACCACGACCGCGGCCACCGCCTCGCCATAGTCCGGGTGCGGCAGCCCGATCACCGCCGACTCGACCACGCCGGGCAGCGCGTCGATGTACCCCTCGATCTCCTTGGGGTACACGTTGTAGCCGCCGGAGATGATGAGGTCCTTGGACCGGCCGACGAGGCTCAGATACGTCTCGGGCCGCCCGTCGCCGCCGAAGCAGCCGAGGTCGCCGGTGCGAAACCAGCCGTCGCGGGTGAACTCCTCTGCCGTCTTCTCCGGCATCCGCCAGTAGCCGGAGAACACGTTCGGACCCCGCACCTGCACCTGGCCGATCTCGCCCACGTTGCAGCGGCTGCCGTCGTCGCGCACCACCCGCACTTCCACGCCGGGCAGCGGCACGCCCACCGTGCCGGCGATGCGGTCGCGCGCGGTGCCGAAGTACGGGTTCGACACCAGCATCACCGTCTCCGACATGCCGTAGCGCTCCAGAATCGTGTGCCCGGTGCGGCGGCGGAACGCCTCGAAAGTCTCCGGCAGCAGCGGCGCCGAGCCGGAGATGAACAGCCGCATGTGGCGGCACACGTGGCGGTCGAGCCCCTCCTCCGCGAGGAGGCGGGTGTAATAGGTCGGCACGCCCATGAAGACCGTCGAGCGCGGCAGCGCCGCGATCACCTGCCGTGCATCGAAGCGCGGCAGGAAGATCATCTTCGCGCCTGCCAGCAGCGCCGCGTGCAGCGCCACGAACAGCCCGTGCACGTGAAAAATCGGCAGCGCGTGCAGCAGCACGTCGTGCCCGCCCGCCTCGCGCTCCTCCCGGAAGCCCCAGAATTCGTCGAGCACCCGCGCGTTGGAGGCGAGATTGCGGTGCGACAGCATCGCGCCCTTGCTGCGGCCGGTGGTGCCCGAGGTGTAGACGATCGCCGCCAGGTCTGAGCCGCCGCGCGGCACGGTGTCGAACTCGTCTGCAAACGACGCCGCCGCTTCGAGCAGCGTGCCGTCGCGGCCGTCGCCGAGGCTCATCACCCTCGCGCAGCCCGCCTGCCGCGCCAGCGGCTCCAGTTCGGCGAGCCGCTGCGGGGCGCACACGAACACCGCCGGCCGGACGTCGTTGAGGAAGTAGTCGATCTCCGCCGCCTGGTAGGCGGTGTTCAGCGGCACGTAGGCGAAGCCGGCGCGCAGCGCCGCCAGGTAAAGCATCACCGCCTCGGGCGACTTCTCCACCTGCACCGCGATGCGCGGCGGCGCGCCGTCGGCATCGCGGCCGCAGCCCAGGCTCGCCAGCCAGCCGGCGATCCGCGCCGAGCCGCAGCGCAGGTCGTGCCACGAGTAGACGAGCCCGTCGGGCGTGTCGATGCAGGCCGCCGCCGCATCGCGCGGCATCCGGCTTTCGATCAGCGCGTACAGGTTGCCGCTCTTTTTCATCGCCCGCTGAACTTCGGTTGCCGGCGGCCGAGGAAGGCGGCGATGCCCTCGCGGTGGTCCTCGGACTCCAGGAAGTCGAAGCTCGCGTCGAGTTCGCGCGCCGTGTAGTCGAGGTGGCGCTCGACCAGCAGCCGGATTTGCGCCTTGTTGCGGCGCGCGGCCAGCGGCGAGCCGGCGGCGATCGCGTGCACGGTTTCGGCGAGCCGCTGCTCGAACTC
>CALGWX010000042.1 GCA_937936215.1 uncultured Burkholderiaceae bacterium
TTGCGGAAACCGCGCCGCGATCGCCGGCGGGGGGTGGATGAAGAAACCGGCGTCGGCGGCGGCGAGCATGCCGGTGTCGTTGTAGGAATCGCCGGCGGCGATGACGCGGAAGTTCAGGCCCTTCAAGGCCAGCACCGCCGCCTTCTTCTGCTCGCTCTGCCGCAGCCGGTAGTCGGCGATGTAGCCCTCGGCGTCGACCAGCAGCCGGTTGCACATCAGCGTCGGCCGGCCGAGCTGGGCCATCAGCGGGTCGGCGAACTCGTAGAAGGTGTCCGACAGGATCACCACCTGGTAGCGGCTGCGCAGGTCGTCGAGGAACTCCCGGGCGCCGGGCAGCGGCGCCAGGGTTGCGATCACCTGCCGGATGTCCGCGAGTCTCAGCCCGTGCTGCCGCAGCAGGCCGAGCCGCCAGCGCATCAGCTTGTCGTAGTCCGGTTCGTCGCGGGTGGTGCGGCGGAACTCGGCGATGCCGGTGCGCTCGGCGAAGGCGATCCAGATCTCGGGCACCAGCACGCCTTCGAGATCGAGGCAGACGAAATGCATGGGAAGCGACTCCGGAAGGGCGTGGCATCGTAACTTACCGGCGCGGCCGCACGCGAAGCGGCTGCGAAGACGTCGCTGCCGGCGGTGCCGTACCGACCAGAAGCGCGAAGGACCGCAGCCGCCAGGTCGGCAAGCGCCGCGGGTTCGGTCACCACCTCGAAGCGGCTCGTTCCCCCGCGCTCGCACGCTCGCGGGCCGCGGCGATCCCCGCCATCAGGGGGCGGGCGCCCAACGCGCGATGCGAAGGCGACGAGGCGGCGCCGGTCCGCGCGCCGCGGCAAGGCGCTCACGCGTGCAGTTCGACCACGTCGCCATCGGCGAGCCGGTGCTCCGGGCCGACGTGCTGGCCATCGAAGCCCGACGGTCCCCATAGCCTCGCGAAGCGCAGCTGGCGCGCCAGGTCGCGATGAACCAGCCGCGCCACGTCGGCGACCGTCTGGCCACGGCGCAGGGTGAAGGGGCGTTGCCGGTCGGGCGGATGCCCCGGCACCTTGGTGTAGACGCGCACGACGCCGAGATGCGCGAACAGCCACGGCCCCACCTCGCCGAGTCCAAACCCGGTGGCCGCCGAGACGGCCAGCGCCGGAAACGGCCGCCCCGCCACGTCGAGCAGCGCCCGCAGTTCGGCCTCCGGGTCGCCGACGCGATCGGCCTGGTTGGCGAGCAGCAGGGTCGGTAGCCGGACGCGGAACGGATCGTCGTCGCCACCTTCGTCGCGACCCGGCGTCTCCGACCGGGCGCCCCGACTGCTGCCGGCGGCAGCGCGCGGCGCGGAGGCTCTGCCCGCGCGCGTTTGCGCCTCGGCGCGGTCGTCCACGGGCCAGCGCGGCGTCAGGGTGACTCGCCTGGCCGCCAACTGGGACTGCAACTCGGCCAACTGCTCCAGGACGGCCGGCTCGGCCAGATCGACCACCAGCAGCGCCGCATCGGCCGTCTGCAGCGTGCTGCCGATCCAGGTCACCGGATGCTCGGCCGCGACCGGCGGCAGGTCGAGAAGCTGAAAGCTGATGTCCTCGAACGGCAGCATGCCCGGCTGCGGGAACTGCGTCGTGAACGGATACGGGGCGCAAGCCGCACCGGACCCGGTGAGCCGGTCGTGCAGCGTCGACTTGCCGCTGTTCGGCGGCCCCAGCAGGGCGACCTGCGCCGCGCCCTCGGGGCGGATCACCAGCGCCGGGCCGCCGCCATGGCCGCCGCCCTTGCGGCCGCTTTCGAGCTGCTCGGTCAGGTCCTTGATGCGCGCCTTGATGTCGGCCTGCAGGTGCTCGGTGCCCTTGTGCTTCGGGATCGTGCGCAGCATCTCGCGCAGGCACTCGAGCCGCTCGCGTGGCTCACGCGTGGCGCGAAAGGCGGCCTCGGCAGCCTTGTACTCGGGCGACAGGTTCGCGGGCATGGCGGCAACCGTAGCCCAGATCCGCCGGCGCAGGAAGGCGCCGCGCCGGTGCAGAATCCCGCCCGAGTTCCTCCTCGACCGACCATGGCCGGCCCCCTCTTCCCGCCCGCTGCAGCGGAAGGCGATGACCATGCCGCATCGCCAACTTTGCGGCGTCGCTCGCCATCCCTCCTCCCGCCCGCGGAATCCGAAGGCGACGTCAACCTCTCGCCGCGGCGCGCGCGCTGGCAGGCCGAGCACCTCGACGGCCGCACGCGCGACCTGCTGGCGCGCGATGCCGCCGCGTTCCTGCACCAGTCGGTGTCCACGCCGTGCCTGAATGCAATCCGCCGCGCTGAAGGCATCTGGATCGAGGACCTCGCCGGCCGCCGCTACATGGACTTCCACGGCAACAACGTCCACCACGTCGGCTACGCGCATCCGCACGTGCTGGCGGCGATCCGGCGGCAGCTCGACGAGCTTTCCTTCGCGCCGCGCCGCTACGCCTGCGAAGTGGCGGTGGAACTGGCCGAGGCGCTGGCGGCCCGGTTCAGGCGGTTGACGGGCGCCAGCGGCAAGGTGCTCTTCACCACCGGCGGCAGCGACGCGGTCGAGGTGGCGATCAAGCTCGCCCGCGCCGCCACTGGCCGCTTCAAGACGCTGAGCTTCTGGGACGCCTTTCACGGCGCCGGCTTTGGCGCCGCCAGCATCGGCGGCGAAGCGCTGTTCCGCTCCGGCCGCATCGGGCCGCTGCTGGCTGGCGCCGAGCATGTGGCCCCCTTCGGCTGCTATCGCTGCGCCTATGGCCATGAGGTCGACGCCGACGGGCAGCCGGATCTCGCCCGCTGCCGGCTTGCCTGCGCGGCGATGGTCCGCTACGTGCTCGAGCGCGAGGGCGATGTCGCCGCCGTGATCGCCGAGCCGGCGCGCGCGGTGCCGTTCATCCCCCCGCCGGGCTACTGGCAGGCGGTGCGCGACGCCTGCCATGCGCACGGCGCGCTGCTGGTCTTCGACGAGATCCCGACCGGGCTGGGCAAGACGGGCCGTTTCTTCGCCGCCGAGCACGACGCGGCGGCGCCCGACATTGTCGTCCTCGGCAAGGCGTTGGGCGGCGGCGTGCTGCCGATTGCCGCCTGCATCGCCCGCAGCGAGCCGCTGCCCGGCGCGCCGGCGGGCGCGCCGCCGACGCTGGACGTCGGCGGCGACCACGCCTTCGGCCACTACACGCACGAGAAGAACCCGGTCACGGCGCGCGCGGCGCTGGC
>CALGWX010000043.1 GCA_937936215.1 uncultured Burkholderiaceae bacterium
AGGACCTAGCCACGCCGGAGTCGTGGTCGTCGCCGATCTCGACCCGCGCCGCCATCGAGGCGATGCCCGCCGGCTGCGTGGCGGTGGTCGACGCGATGGGCGTGACGGACGCCGGCATCTTCGGCGACATCCTCTGCGCGCGGCTGCGCAAGCGCGGCGTCGCCGCAATCGTCACCGACGGCGTGGTGCGCGACGTTGCCGGCGTGCTGGCCACGGGGCTGCCGGTGTGGTGTCGGGGCGTGGCGGCGCCACCTTCGGTGGCCGGCCTGACCTTCGTCGGCTGGCAGCAGCCGATCGGCTGCGGCGGCGTGGCGGTGTTCCCGAACGACGTGATCGTCGTCGATGCCGACGGCGCGGTGGTCGTCCCGGCGGCGTTGCTCGATCAGGTGCTCGCCGCCGCCGTCGAGCAGGAGCGGCTGGAGGCGTGGATCATGCGCGAGGTCGAGGCGGGCGCCGCCCTGCCAGGTCTGTATCCGCCAAACGCGGCGAACAAGGCGCGATACGAGGCGGCGGTCAAGGACGGCCGGGCCTGACGCCGCTCGCCGGCGCGCTCAGGCTGCGTCGAGCATCGGCTTCGGATAAGCCAGCGGCGGGCGCGTGTTGCGGCCAATGGTGTCCGGCTCGCGCTGACGCTCCCGGACGAAGTCCGGCACCTGCTCCGGCGGTAGCGGCTGGCAGAAAGCAAACCCCTGTGCTCGCGCGCAGCGGTTGCGGCGCAGGAACTCGACCTGCTGCAGCGTCTCCACTCCCTCGGCGACGACGATCTTGCCCAGCGCGTTGGCCATCTCGAAGATCGCGCGGGCGATGATGGCCGCCTGCGGATTGTCGATGACGTCGATCAGGAAGGCGCGGTCGAGCTTCAACACGCTGGCTGGCAACTGCTTGACGTAGGCAAACGACGAGTAGCCGGTGCCGAAGTCGTCGACGGCGATCTCGATGCCCAGCTCGCGCAGCCGCTCCAGGATCGCTACCGCGTCTGGCCCCGCATCGACCAGCAGGGATTCGGTGACCTCGAGCTCCAGGTGTCGGGCCGCGGTCGTCGAGCTGGCCAGTGCGCCTTCCACCACGGCGGCGAACGAGGGATTGCGCAACTGCACCGGCGATACGTTGATCGACACGCGGGAGATCACGACGCCCTGCTCGACCCAGCGCCGGTGCTGCTCGCAGGCCTCGCGCAGCACCCAGGTGCCGATCGGCTCGATCAGCCCGCTTTCCTCGGCATAGTCGATGAAGGACTCGGGCCCGACGAGGCCCTGTTGCGGATGCTGCCAGCGCAGCAGGGCCTCGACTGCGCACACTTCGCCGGTGGCCAGATCGATCTGTGGCTGGTAGTAGAGCCTGAATTCGCCGCGACGCAACGCTTCGCGCAGCTCGCGATCGACGGTCACGCGCGCCGAGGCGTCGGCATTCATCCGCTCTTCGAAGAAGGCATAACGGCCGCGGCCTCGGTCCTTGGCGCGGTACAGCGCGATGTCGGCCTTCTTCAGCAGTTCGGCGCTCGTTTCGCCGTCCTTGGGGAAGATCGCAATGCCAACGCTGCCGCCGGCGTACATCGCGCTGCCCTCGATCTCGAACGGCTGGTTCAGCGCCCCGATCAGCGTGCGCGCGACGCTGCCGGCATCGGCGGCCTCCTTGATGTGGGGCAGGACCACCGTGAATTCGTCGCCGCCCAGCCGCGCGACGACGTCGCCCTTGCGGACCGAGCGCCGGATCCGGCTTGCGGCCTTGCGCAGCAGCACGTCGCCGGCGGCGTGGCCGAGCATGTCGTTGATGCGCTTGAAACGGTCGAGATCGATGTACAGCACGGCCAGCATCCGCGACTCTCGCCGCGCCATCCTGATCTGCTGCGACAGCATGTCCATGAGGTAATGCCGGTTCGGCATCCCGGTAAGACTGTCGTAGTGGGCCTGGTCATGCAGCTGTTTGTCGCGCGCTACCGACGACAGGGCCACCGCCAGCCGGTCGATCACGCCGGCCAGCGCCAGTGCCTTCTCGGTCGACAACGACGCCCGTTGGTCGTGCCCGAGGACGACGATGCCCCATGCCTTGTCTGCGCGGGCGATTGGCAGCATGTACAGGTATCGGGTGCCTCGCTTGCGCAGCATGGCTCGGTACGCAGCCGGCAGACGAATCGAGGTCGACCATCGGCGAAGGCTGGAATCGACGTTCGACAGGTCAAGCGGGTGCGGCAGGGTTTCCCGGACGGTGGCGCCGTCAGCGCCGCGCAGGTAGACCTGCGTCGCACCCGGCGAGTCGGCCTCAAGCAGCCCGAGGCTGACCACCCGGACTTGCGCAATCTCATGGATGCAGGCGAGCGCGATGTCCGCCACCTGGCGCATGTCCACGGTCGTCAAAATGGTGCGGTCGATCTCCGAAAACGCCGACAACGTGCGGAAGTGCAGCCCCAGTTCCGCCGCCATGGCGTTGAACGAACGGGCGATCTGCCCGAACTCGTCTGGCGAATGGACCTGGACGGGGGTGACGAAGTCGCGTCGGGCGACCCGCTGCGTGCCGCAAAGCAGGCGGCGTAGCGGAACCAGGATGCGGCGGACCTGGCTCGCGGCGATCAGCGCCACCACGACCAACGCGAACGTAGAGGCCGGCAGGAAAGCGGCGTAGAAGCCGCGCATCCCCTGCAACAGCTCCGATTCTGGAGCCAGGGCCGCGAAGATCAGGTCGCTGCCCGCGAAGTGATCGTTGATCAGAGCGGGCTGCGGCAAAGCGAGCAGCCGGTTGCCGCCGGCTTCGACCGTCATCACCTTGGCCGCCGCGGCCGATGCCGCCAACAGCGGCATGTCGGCGGAGTCGACCGACTCGGGGCAGGTAAGCCGCTGGCCCGTGGTCGTCAACGCACAGCGGAGGAAACGTGACTGCTCGATGGCGCCCTCCGCCCAGAGAAAGCGCCGACTCAGGGATGCCGCGATGAAGCCGATCTTGGGATGATCCGCCACCGCGTGGACGAGGCTGAGGCCGGCGACATCGCCGAGCGAGGCGACCAACGCCGTGGCGGGGCGGGCGCTCACAGCTTCAAGCGCGCGCAGGTCGAAGCCATCGAGCGCTGGCGGCTGGCCGTCCTGGAACACCAGGCGACCTTGGCGGTCGAGGAGCATCACGCCGTCGAACTCGCGTCCCACGCGGGGCGCGAGATAGGCGCGGGCGTTGGACGCGGTCGATGACTCTTGCAGTATCGAGTCTGCCCAGAGCAGCCGTTCATTCACGGCGGCAGCGAACTGGCGCGTGTGCGATGCCAGTTCATCCTCGACATGCGCCCGCATGACACGGGAGACGTAGAGGTAAGACACCCCCGCGAGCAGGATCACCGGCACGAGACCTGCAAGGATGAACATCGTCATCAGGCGCCGTCCGACGCCGCTTTCCACGTACGAACGCAGGCGACGAAGCGGTCCGGCGGTTGGACGAACCGGCCGTGCACGGGGGACGGAGGCTAAGGGTCTGTCCGGGCCGCCTTCCCCGCCCGATTGCCCGCTTGAGAGTTGAGCCCGGTCGCGCGGCGAAGAGTCCGAGCCGGCGTGGTTCGGAGGCGTTGCCGGCGAGTCGTCCTCGGGTAGCTTCGTCGTCGGCGCACCCGCGAAGCTTTGCGTGGCCGGGCCCTCGTAGTCGGTCACCCTTTTCCACATCGGCGACAGGCCGGAGTCGTCGGGCATGGCTGCTGCGCTGGCCTTCAGGTGAAGCGTGGATGTGAACCGCTTGCGAACCGACTTCGTGAAAACAGATCGCTTCTCTGGGGCCGCGCCGGGACCGCGCGATCTTCAGCAACCGGGGAACCCTGAGTGCCCCTTCCAGCAAGGCCAGGGCATGGTATCCCGCAAAGATGGGATGCGCGCGAGCCGGCTGTGCCGCTTGTCGGCGGCAAAGGCGCCGCTCGGCTTCTGGCTGAGGCAGTCCGGGTTGCCTCGCCGGAAGGTCGGCGGGCCGCTTGTTGAAGGTCGCCGGGCTGGGTCATTGCGGGCGGCGCCGACCTCGAAGCGGCGCCGCGCGCCTAGACTGCGCGCGATCCACCCTTTCCGAGACTCCGCATGCACCGCGAATCGCACATCCTGCATCGGCAGCTGCGCGGGCAGTACCCGCTGGCGGCGACGGCTTCCGGCTGCTGGATCGTGGACGGCGAGGGGCGGCGGTATCTGGACGCTTCCGGCGGCGCGGCGGTCTCCTGCCTAGGCCACGGCCACCCGGACGTGCTGGCGGCGATGCACGCGCAGCTGGATCGCATCGCCTACGCCCACACCAGCTTCTTCTCCACCGAGGTCGCCGAGCGACTCGCCGATGCGCTGGTGGCCAAGGCGCCGGCCGGGATCTCGCATGTGTATCTCGTCTCCGGCGGCTCGGAGGCGATGGAGGCGGCGCTGAAGCTCGCCCGCCAGTACTTCGTCGAGATCGGCCAGCCGCAGCGCGCGCGCTTCATCGCCCGCCGCAACAGCTACCACGGCAACACGCTGGGCGCGCTGGCCGTCGGTGGCAACGCGTGGCGGCGGGCGCAGTTTGCGCCGCTGCTGATCGACGTCGAGCACGTCGCACCGCCGTATGCCTATCGCGACCAGCGCGGCGGCGAGTCCGAGGCGCAGTACTGCGGCCGGCTGGTCGCCGAGGTCGAGGAGGCCTTCGCCCGCGTCGGCGGCGAGCGGGTCATCGCCTTCGTCGCCGAAACGGTGGGCGGGGCCACCAGCGGCTGCCTGACCGCGCCAGCCGGCTACTACCGCGCCGTGCGCGAGATCTGCGACCGGCATGGCGCGCTGCTGATCCTCGACGAAGTGATGTGCGGCATGGGCCGCACCGGCACCCTGCACGCCTGCGCGCAGGAGGGCGTGGCGCCGGACCTCATGGCGATCGCCAAGGGCCTGGGCGGCGGCTACCAGCCGGTCGGCGCGGTGCTGGTCGCCGGCAAGGTCATCGATGCGCTCGCCGCCGGCAGCGGCTTCTTCCAGCACGGCCACACCTACATCGGCCACCCGATGGCCTGCGCGGCGGCGCTGGCGGTGCAGCAGGTGCTCGAGCGCGACCGGCTGGTCGAGCGCTGCGCGGCGACGGGGCAGGCGCTGCGCCGGCGCCTGCAGGCGGCCTTCGGCGGCCACCCACACGTCGGCGACATCCGCGGCCGCGGCCTGTTTCTGGCGCTGGAGCTGGTGGCAGACCGCGATACGAAGGCGCCCTTCGACCCGTCGCGGCGGCTGGCGGCGAGGGTCCGCGCCGCGGCGATGGAGGTCGGGCTGCTGTGCTACCCCATGGGCGGCACCATCGACGGCAAGCACGGCGACCACGTGCTGCTGGCGCCGCCGTTCATCATCGAGGACGCCGAACTCGACCTGCTGGTGGAGCGGCTGCAGCGGGCAATCGATCGCTGCACCCGCGCCGCCTGAGGGCGAAGTGGCGCAGGAGCTACGCAGCAACGCCTACGGGGCAGCCGCGGTTGCCGCCGGCGGCGGGCGGCGTCATAGTCCGCGGCACCCCGTCGTAGCCCGCGGGCCAACAATCACGTCTAAAGCAAGGAGAACGACATGAGACTGACCCTCTCCCTTTGCGCCGCGGCACTGGCCGCCGGCTTCCTCGCGACCGCCCCGCAGCCGGCGGCCGCGCAGCAGAAGTTCGTCACCATCGGCACTGGCGGCGTCACCGGGGTGTACTACGCCGCCGGCGGCGCCATCTGCCGGCTGGTCAACAAGGACCGCGCCAAGCACGGCATCCGCTGCTCGGTGGAGTCCACCGGCGGCTCGGTGTTCAACATCAACACCATCCGCGCCGGCGAGCTCGACATGGGCGTGGCGCAGTCCGACTGGCAGTTCCACGCCACCAAGGGCACCGCGGTGTTCAAGGACGCCGGCGCGTTTAGCGACCTGCGGGCGATGTTCTCGCTGCACCCGGAGCCGTTCACGGTGCTGGCGCGCAAGGAAGCGAACATCAAGCGCTTCGAGGACTTCAAGGGCAAGCGCTTCAACGTCGGCAACCCCGGCTCGGGCACGCGCGCCTCGATGGAGGAACTGCTCAACGCGATGGGCTGGAAGCTGTCGGACTTCGCGCTCGCCTCCGAGCTGCGGGCCGACGAGCACGGCCCGGCGCTGTGCGACAACAAGATCGACGGCTTCTTCTACGGCGTCGGCCACCCGTCGGCCAACATCCAGGACCCGACCACCACCTGCGGCGCGCAGCTCATTTCTCTCACCGGCCCGGCGGTGGACAAGCTGGTCAAGGAGCATCCGTACTACGCCTACGCCACCATCCCGGGCGGCATGTATGCCAACAACCCGAACCCGACGCAGACCTACGGCGTGCTGGCCACCTTCGTCACCAGCGCCAAGGTGCCGGCCGACGTGGTCTACAACGTCACCAAGGCGGTGTTCGACAACTTCGACGAGTTCAAGAAGCTGCACCCGGCGCTGGCCAACCTCGATCCCAAGAAGATGATCAAGGACGGCCTGTCGGCGCCGCTGCACGAGGGCGCCATCCGCTACTACAAGGAAAAGGGCTGGATGTAACCGGCGCCGCCGCGGCATCCGCAAGGCCGTGAGTCCATCTCCTGCGGGTGCCGGTCTCGCGGCTGCGGCTGGCGGCCGCACGAGGCGGTGCCGCGCCGCGGCGCGGCGCGACCTCGGGCCGCTCGGGGCGATTGCCGGCCAGCCGCTGAGTTAGCAAACAGGCCGGCTCGCCCCCGGCCTGTTTGACTTCTGCGCCAGCGGCGGCGGAACATCGTCCCGACAACAAGGCGGCACCCCGGGGAGGAGAAGGCAATGAGCAGCACCGACGGCGCCAGCCGCGCCGACCTCGACAAGCTGCAGCAGATGGTCGCCGAGTCGGACACCGGCGGCCGCAAGCCCACCGGCGTCACGGCCAAGGCGCTGCTGCTGGTGGCGCTGGCCTGGTCGCTGTTCCAGCTCTGGTACGCCAGCCCCTTGCCGTTCGCGCTCGGCGTGTTCGTCTTCAACGACACCGAGGCGCGGGCGATCCACCTCGCCTTCGCCGTCTTCCTCGCGTTCACCGCCTATCCGGCCTTCAAGCGCTCGCCGCGCGGCCACGTGCCGCTCGTCGACTGGGCGCTGGCGCTCGCCGCGGCCTTCTGCGCCGGCTACCTCTTCCTCTTCTACGCCCAGGTGGCCACGCGGCCGGGGCAGCCCACCGACATGGACGTCTACGTGGCGGCGGCCGGCATGCTGCTGCTGCTGGAGGCGACGCGGCGCGCGCTCGGCCTGCCGATGGTGATCGTCGCCGCCGTGTTCCTGATCTACGCCTTCGCCGGCCCGTACATGCCGGAGCTGATCGCGCACCGCGGCGTGTCGCTCAATCGCGCCGTGTCGCACTACTGGCTGACGACCGAGGGCGTGTTCGGCATCGCGCTGGGGGTGTCGACCAGCTTCATTTTTCTCTTCGTGCTGTTCGGCTCGCTGCTCGACAAGGCGGGCGCGGGCAACTACTTCATCAAGTCGGCGTTCGCCCTGCTCGGCCACATGCGCGGCGGGCCGGCCAAGGCGGCGGTGGTCTCCTCGGCGGCCACCGGCCTCATTTCCGGCTCGTCGATCGCCAACGTGGTCACCACCGGCACGTTCACCATCCCGCTGATGAAGCGGGTCGGCTACCGGCCCGACCAGGCGGGCGCGGTGGAGGTGTCCAGTTCCGTGAACGGCCAGATCATGCCGCCGGTGATGGGCGCGGCGGCGTTCCTGATGGTCGAGTACGTCGGCATCCCGTACACGCAGGTGATCAAGCACGCCTTCCTGCCGGCGGTGATCTCCTACATCGCGCTCTTTTACATCGTCCACCTGGAGGCGCTGAAGGCCAACCTGCAGGGGCTGCCGCGGCGCACGCAGAGCACGTTCGCGCAGCGGCTGCTGTCGTTCGCGATGACGGTGGCCGGCTTCATCGTGCTGGCCGGCGCCGTCTACTACGGCATCGGCTGGATCAAAGACGTCCTGCCCAACGCCGCGGTCTATCTGGTCGGCGCCGGGCTGCTGGCCAGCTACCTCGGCCTGCTGTGGTACGGCGCGCAGCAGCCCGAACTGGAACTGGACGACCCCAACGCGCAGGTCTTCGAGCTGCCGGAGACCGGGCCGACGCTGAAGAGCGGCCTGCACTACCTGCTGTCGGTGGTGGTGCTGATCTGGTGCCTGATGGTCGAGCAGATGTCGCCGGGGCTGTCGGCCTTCTGGGCGACGATGTTCATGATCTTCATCCTGGTGACGCAGCGGCCGCTGATCGCGTTCTTCCGCGGCCGCGGCCAGTACGGCGCTGCCGTGCGGCAGGGGTTTGCCGAGCTGCTCGACGGCCTGGTCACCGGCGCGCGCAACATGATCGGTATTGGCGTGGCCACCGCCGCCGCCGGCGTCATCGTCGGTACCGTGTCGCTGACCGGCATCGGCCTGGTGATGACCGAGATCGTCGAGCTGATCTCGGGCGGCAACCTGATGATCATGCTGCTGCTGGTGGCGCTGATCAGCCTGATCCTTGGCATGGGCCTGCCGACCACCGCGAACTACATCGTGGTCTCGACGCTGATGGCACCGGTGGTGGTCGAACTGGGCGCGCAAAGCGGCCTGCTGGTGCCGCTGATCGCCGTGCACATGTTCGTCTTCTACTTCGGCCTGATGGCTGACGTCACGCCGCCGGTCGGGCTCGCCTCCTTTGCCGCCGCGGCGATCGCCCGCACCGACCCGATCCGCACCGGCATCACCGCCTTCCATTACAGCCTGCGCACGGCGATCCTGCCGTTCCTGTTCATCTTCAACACCCAGCTGCTGCTGATCGGCGTCGACACCGGGTTTCACCTCGCGGTGACGATCGTCAGCGCCACCATCGCCATGCTGGTGTTCGCTGCCGCCACCCAGGGCTACTTCCTCGTCCGCAGCCGCTGGTACGAGACCGCCCTGCTGTTCCTGATCACCTTCGCGCTGTTTCGGCCGGGCTTCTGGTGGGACATGGTCTACCCGCCGTTCGACAAGGCGCCGCCCACCGAGCTGATGAAGATCGTCGAGGCCAAGCCGGCCAACGCCAACCTGCGGCTGTGGATCGAGGGCGAGACGCTCGAGGGCAAGGCCTTCAGCAAGGGCGTGCTGGTGCCGCTGGGCGCGCCCGGCCCGGCGCGCGAGCGGCTGCGCCGCGCCGGCCTGCAGGTGATGGCGCTCGGCGACGAGGTCAGCATCGGCCCCGTGCAGTTCGGCAGCGTGGCGGCCAAGCTGGGGCTGGAGCCCGGCTTCAAGATCACCGGGGTCGAGGTGCCGGTGCAGCGCCCGGCGAAGGAGTGGGTGTTCATCCCGGCGCTGGTGCTGCTGGCGCTGGTCATGCTGGCGCAGCGGCGCCGGCTCACCCCGCCGCCGCGGCTGGCGGCGGCCTAACCGCGCCTGCCCGAGGGAGGAGACATGTTCAGGAACGTCCTGCTGGCGGTCGATCTGACCGAGCCGAGCAGCTGGCAGCATGCGCTACCGGCCGCGATCGAGATCTGCCGGTCGAGTCGAGCCAAGCTGCACGTGTGCACGGTGGCCACCGAGGTCAGCCTTCAGGTCGCGTCGTTCTTCCCGCCCGATGCCAACCAGAAACTGGTCGAGCAGGCGGCGGCGGACCTGGCGCAGTGGATCCGCGATCACGTGCCGGCGGGCATCGAGGTAGACGAGGTCATCGGCCAGGGGACGGTGCACCGCGAAATCCTGGCGGCGGCCAAGAAGGTCAACGCGGACCTGATCGTGATGGCCTCGCACAAGCCAGGGCTGGCCGACTACCTGCTCAGCGCCAACGCGGCGCATGTGGTGCGGCACGCGCCCTGCTCGGTGATGGTGGTACGCGGCTGAACCGGGCGCGGTGCTGGTGCCGGCTTGGGCGAGCCCGGGACGCGGTACC